>JAWVGD010000292.1:0-2757 GCA_033855515.1 Baekduia sp. | reverse complement strand
ACTTCTCGATCACGTCGCGGCGCTCCAGACCGGCTTCGCGAGCGAGTTCCGTGGGCGTGAGGTGGATTGCCATCAGAGCGCTGCCTCCTGTGTGGTTTGCCACGTGCCGCTGGAACGTATCGCGAGTCGCGGACGGCCACAACACATCTGCTCAACGTCGGCTCAACAATCCACGCTCGGACCGAGCCAGGTGCGCGCTCGGACCGTTCGATGGCCATCGGAGTCTTGGAAACGCCGCGAAAAGGGAAGAAGTCCGACTGAACGCCAGTGTTCGCGGACGCCGCCATCAGGGAGGCGGGGACGCGACGATCCTGAGATGACGTAGGACCGGGAAGGGAAGTGCACAGTGGGTAGGGGAACGAGCGGCCTCCTCGAGGCAGCCCCAACGCTCAGCGGTCGCGCCGGCGACGGCCCGGACGACCACCTGCTCGTCGCGCGCGTGCGGCGTGGGGACGACCGCGCCTTCGAGTGCCTCTACGGCCGCTATCAGCGCCGCATCTACGCCTACGTGCTTGGCATGTGCAAGGACCACGCGCGTGCGGAGGACATCACCCAGGAGGTGTTCGTCTCCGCCGTTCGCCGCATGCGCGAGACCGAGCGGCCGATCGCCTTCAAGGCGTGGGTCTACGAGATCGCCAAGAACGCCTGCATTGACCAGTTCCGGCGCTCGCGCCGCGCGGAGGAGGTCTCGCTGCAGGCCGACGACGCGCTCGCCCCCGCAGACTACGGCCGGCTCGTCGGCCCGGACCCGACGCCCGAGGCGGCGGTCGTCGTCAAGCAGGACCTCGACAACCTGTGTGGCGCATTCGGCGGCCTGTCGGACGTCCACCACGAGATCCTCGTCATGCGCGAGCTCGAGGGCCTGTCCTACCGCGAGATCGGCGAGCGGCTCGGCATGAGCCGGCCCGCCGTCGAGAGCACGCTCTTCCGCGCCCGCCGCCGGCTCGGCGAGGAGTACGACGAGCTGGTCTCCGGCGAGCGCTGCCTGCGGATCGCCGGCATCATCGCCACCGCCGCGCGCGGGCGCATCGGCACGCGCGCCGCGCACCAGCTCACCCGCCACGTCGCTCACTGCCAGGGCTGCCGCCGTGAGGCGCTCGACGCCAACCTCGACCCCGCGACGCTGCGCCGCCCGCTGCGCACGCGCGTCGCCGCCAAGGTTGCCGGCCTGCTGCCGTTCCCGTTCCTGCGGCGGGGCGCCGGCCACAGCGACCCGACCCCCGGCTGGATCGCTCACGCCGCCTCGCTGTCGGACCAGCTCGGACCCGGTTGGAGCAAGGCGGCCGCCGCCGCGGCCGTGCTGCTGGCCGGCCTGGGCGCGGGCGCGGGCACCAAGGTGGTGGCCGACTCCGGGCACGCCAAGCCGCGCCCGGCCGCGTCGTCGGCCGCGCGACCGGCGGCCGCGCACGTGGCGAGTCTCCACGCGTCAGCGGTGCCCGCGGTGCGCCGCGCCGGCAGCCCGGCACGGTTCGAGTCCGCCGCGCGCGGGTCCGCCGAGCCCGCCCTCGCCCGGACAGCCGGTCCGGAGCGCGCTGGCGCCGCGACGAGCGCGCCGCGCGCAGGGTCGAGCACCGGCTCGAGCACCCGGTCCCGACCCGCGGCGCCCTCCACGAGTTCGATCACCGGCGACACGGTCCGCCACGTGACGGACGCCCCGAAGTCCGCCGCGACGGCGCCGATCGCCGCGTCGACCCCGGCCGCTGCGCGGCCCGTGACCCACGCGGTTCAGCAGGTCGCCGATGCGACGACCCAGGCCGCGGCCGGCGCCGCCACGCAGGTGGTCGACACGGCGGCTCAGACGGTCGGATCGACGACGCAGGCGGTCCAAGGCGCCGCGACCTCGGCCGCCGGCGGCATCGACCGGGCAGCCGATGCGCCCGCGGCACCCGTCGCGAGCGCCGTTCGCGGGGCGACCCGCGAGGTCACCGGCGCGGTCGACGCGCTCGGCGGCTGACCCTACGGGCAGGCAGCTAGACTCAGCCCCATCGGGGCGTGGCGCAGCCTGGTAGCGCGCGCCGTTCGGGTCGGCGAGGTCCCCGGTTCAAATCCGGGCGCCCCGATCGCAGTCCTCCTCGCACCCCCGGGCTCTGACCGGCCCGGGGGGACGCGGATTGCCATGGCCGACCGCTTGCGGAGGGCGCGGGCCACGCACAGCCGTCAGCCCGGGTGCCGTGCGACGTAGTGCTGCGCCTGGTGCGTGACCAGGCCGACGAGGTCGCCGAGGGCGATGTTCGCGTCGACCAGATGCAGCCCCCAGGTCGCAGCGGGCAGCGCCCGCAGCTCGGGGGCCCCAGGCTTCGCTGCCGCGATGCGCGGCACGCTGGCGCCGCCGCGCATGGAGCAGCGCGCGGTGTAGATGCCGTCGGCCTCCACCCACGGGGTATGCGCGGTCGTCGCCGGGAAGCCGACCTGCGGCACGATGGCGCCGAGCGTGGACCCTGGCGCGAAGGGGGCGGTGGGCTCGATCGAGCGCGGCTGGTCGGAGACGGTCGGGTAGACGTAGAAGCAGTCGACTGGACCCCGGTGAGGAGCTCGCCAATGTGTACGACGGCCACGGTTGCCTGCTGGCGTCGTGGCGGCCGGCCGACGTGGTCCGCGACGTGGCGATCGCCCCCGGTGGCGACAGACATCGTGCTGCTCGACGT
Organism: Baekduia sp.; assembly: GCA_033855515.1. Taxonomy (GTDB): domain Bacteria; phylum Actinomycetota; class Thermoleophilia; order Solirubrobacterales; family Solirubrobacteraceae; genus Baekduia. Next base: position 112 of record JAWVGD010000292.1, on the reverse strand, counting down.
CGCCAACCAGACGCTCGACCCCTACGACGCGCACGGGACGCCGCTCGGCCGCAGGTCGGTCGCACTGACCGCGAGCACGGCGCTCTCGCTCGGGAGCGATGGCAGCGTGCTG
>JAWVGD010000291.1:0-6618 GCA_033855515.1 Baekduia sp. | reverse complement strand
GCGGCGCTGTCGGCCTGCCCCGGCTGCGGGCGCAGCGCCACGAGGTCTTCGGCGAACGCGCGGTCGGTGCCCAGCAGCGCCTCGACCGACATCGCGGCGGTGATGTCGGCGACCTTCAGCAGCCGGTCGAGGTCGTCGATGGCCATCAGCAGCATGCCGAGCATGCCGTCGGTGCCGTTGATGAGCGCGAGCCCCTCCTTGGCGACGAGCACGAGCGGCTCGATCCCCGCCTCGGCGAGCGCGCCGGCGGCGGGACGCGTGGCGCCGCCGGGGCCGACGACCTCGCCCTCCCCCAGCAGCGCCAGGGCGCAATGGGCCAGCGGCGCCAGGTCTCCGGAGGCCCCGAGCGAGCCGTGCTCGCGCACGACCGGCGTGATGCCGGCGTTCAGCAGCGCCAGCATCGTGTCGGCGACGACCGGGCGCGGTCCCGAGTAGCCCATCGCCAGCGTGCGCGCCCGCAGCAGCATCATCGCGCGGACGACCTCGCGCTCCACCGGCGGTCCCATGCCCGCCGCGTGCGAGCGCACGAGCGCGAACTGCAGCTCCTCGCGCCGGTCGGCGGGGATCGCGACGTTGGCCAGCGACCCGAAGCCGGTCGACACGCCGTACACCGGCTCGGCCGAGTCGACGTGCCGGGCGACGACCGCGGCACTGGCGGCCATCGCTGCCCGCGCGTCGTCGGCCAGCACGACGGGGGCGTCGGCACGCGCGACCGCCAGGACGTCTGCGGGCGTCAGCCCGGTGCCGCGGAGTTCCACCATAAGTCGGTTACAGCACCTTCGAGAGGAAAGCCTTGGTGCGCTCGTGCCGGGGGGCGGAGAGCACGTCGCTGGGCGGACCGGTCTCGACGACCTGACCCTCGTCCATGAAGACGAGCGTGTCGGCGGCCTCGCGCGCGAAGCCGATCTCGTGCGTGACCACGACCATCGTCATGCCCTCCGCGGCCAGCCCGCGCATGACGTCGAGCACCTCGCCGACGAGCTCGGGGTCGAGCGCGGAGGTGGGCTCGTCGAAGAGCATCAACTTGGGGTCCATGGCCAGCGCGCGGGCGATCGCGACGCGCTGCTGCTGGCCGCCGGAGAGCTGCGCGGGATAGGCGCTGAGGCGATGGCCGAGGCCGACGCGCGCGAGCAGCTCCTCGCCGCGTGCCCTGGCCTCCTTGCCGGGGATGCCGCGCACCTGCACGGGCGCCTCGACGACGTTCTGCAGCGCGGTCATGTGCGGGAACAGGTTGAAGCGCTGGAAGACCATGCCGATCTCGGCGCGCTTGCGAGCGACCTCGGACTCGCGCAGCTCGTGCAGCCGGTCGCCGTCCTCGCGGTAGCCGACGAGCTCGCCGTCGACGCTCAGGCGCCCGGAGTCGATCTTCTCGAGGTGGTTGATGCACCGCAGGAACGTCGTCTTGCCCGAGCCCGACGGCCCGAGCAGGCACATCACCTGGCCGGGGTCGACCTCGAGGCTGATGCCCTTGAGGACCTCCAGGCGCCCGAAGCGCTTGTGGACCCCCTCGGCGCGGACCATCGGCGTCTGCGCGCTCACAGGCCGATCCCCCCGGTCGCGGTGCGGTCATGGCGTCCGAGCAGGTTCTGCCGCAAGCGCTGCAGCGGCGTGAGCGACTGCGCGCGCGAGGAGCCGCGCCCGAAGCGGCGCTCGAGGTAGTACTGGCCGATGGAGAGCACGGTGGTGCAGATGAGGTACCACGCGCTGACCACGAGGAGCATCGGGATGGTCTTGTAGTTGACGGAGTAGATGAGCTGCGCGGAGTAGAGGAGGTCGGCGACGGCGATCGCGCTGACCAGCGATGTCGTCTTGAGCATCGAGATCGTTTCGTTGCCCGTCGGCGGCACGATGACGCTCAAAGCCTGCGGCAGGACGATCCGGCGCATGGTCTTGATGCGTGACATCCCGAGCGCCTGCGCCGCCTCGCTCTGGCCTTCGTCGACCGACAGGATGCCGGCCCGCACGATCTCGGCCATGTAGGCGCCCTCGTTGAGGCCGAGGGCGAGCATGCCCGCGACGAACGGCGTGATCAGCGAGTTGGCCCCGATCGACACGAGGTCGGGACCGCCGAACGGCACCCCGAAGCTGATGTCGGGATACAGCGCGCCGAGGTAGTTCCACAGCAGGATCTGCACGAGCACCGGGGTGCCGCGGAAGATCCAGACGTAGAAGGAGGCGCCGCCGGAGATCAGCGGGTTCGGCGACAGCCGCATGACGGCGAGGAGCACGCCGAGGGCGATCCCGATCGCCATCGCCAGGACCGTGAGCTCCAGCGTGATCTGCAGGCCGTGGAGGATCCGGTTGTCGAAGAAGTAGTTGCCGAAGACGCCCCACTGGAACCGCTTGTTGGTGGCCGCCGACCAGATGAGGTCGGCGGCCAGGACGGCGACGACCACGGACATGACCCAGCGCAGCGGATGCTTGACCGGGACGGCCTTGATGTCGTCCGGGCGCTGCGAGGTCTCGACCGTGGTGTCGCTCATCTCGTGCGGCTAGCTCGTGGCGCCGTTGATGACCGGCGTGTCGATCGCCCCGCTCTGCACGCCCCACTTCGTCAGCACCTGCTTGTAGGTGCCGTCCTTCATCAGCGCCAGCAGGCCGTCGCGGACGGCCGGGGCCATGCCGTTGCCCTTCGGGATCGCGATGCCGTAGGGCGCGTTGCCGTAGGTCTGGCCGGCGATCTTGAACTGGCCGCCGGACTGCTTGACCTGGTAGTCGGCGACCGGCGAGTCGGCCATGCCGACGTCGGCGCGACCGCTGTTGATCGCCAGGTTCGCGCCGTTCTGGTCGGGGAACACCGCGACCGCGACGGCCGGCTTGCCGGCGGCCTTGCACTTCTTGGCCTGCGCGGTCGCGTCGTCGGCCTGCGTCGTGCCCTTCTCGGCGGCGACCTTGTGCCCGCAGAGGCTCGCGAGATCGGTGATGTTCGGACCGCCGTTGGCCTTGGTGTAGAACGAGGTGCCGGCCGTCAGGTACGTGACGAAGTCGACGGTCTTCTCGCGCTCCTTGGTGTCGGTGAAGGACGACATGCCGAGGTCGTACTTGCCGGAGGCGAGGCCCGGGATGATCCCGTCGAACGTCGCGTTGACGACCTTGGTCTTGAGGCCGAGCTTGCCGGCCAGCGCCTTCGCGAGGTCGGCGTCCGTGCCCTGGACCGTCTTGCCGTCGCCGGCGAAGAACTCGTTGGGCGCGTAGGAGGCGTCGGCGGCGACGGTCAGCGTGCCCTTGGACTTGACCGCGGCGGGGACCTCGCCGGCGGCCTTGGCGTCGGGGCCGCCGGCCGCGGCAGGCGCGCTGGAGGCGGAGGTCGTGGCGGCGGAGCCGCCGGCAGAGTCGTTGTTGGTGCTGCCGCAGCCGGCGGCCGCGAGCGCGGAGGCGGCAAGGGCGCAGGCGAGCGCACGGGCGCTCGGGCGGATGGTGAGAACGTGCATGGGATCCCTCCTGAAGGGTCGTACGCCGAGTGCTTCGGCGCCCGCAACATAGCGGCGAGACCGTGGTTTGCGTGTTATCGCGGCCGGGGACTGCGCCGGGATGCAAGCCCTGAGCGGCGTTTGACACCGACCGCGGCTGGTGAAGATCAGACCGCCATGTCGCGTCCACGTGCCAGCTTCGCATTCGCACTCGTCATAGCGTCGTCCCTGGCCGCGGCCGGCTGCGGCACGAGCGCCGACCGCGACCAGGCGCGCGCGGCGGTGCAGCGGCTCTACGCTGCCGTGAACCGGGGCGACGGGCAGACGGCGTGCGCGCAGATGAGCCCCGACCTGCGCGCGCAGCTCGTCTCCGACGAGCCCGGGTCGCGCTGCGCCACGGCGGTGATGAAGCTCTCGCTGCATGGCGGGCGCCCGGCGGCGGTGCGGGTCTACGCCGACGCCGCCGAGGTGGCGCTCGCCGGAGGCGACACCGTCTTCCTGGGCGACACGACGGAGGGCTGGCGGGTGGAGGCGCTGGGCTGCCGGCCCAACGGCAAGGGTCCCTACCAGTGCGAGGAGCAGGCCTGATGCGCGGCACCCGAACCATGTTCATCATCTACCTGGTGGGCATCACGGCCGGCCTGGCCTACGCGATCGCCGTCGGCGTGGTCGGGCACTGACGTGCGCAGCTTCCTGCGCGACAACGGGTTGAGCGTCGCGTTCGGCCTGCTGTTCCTGGGCACCCTGGTGGGCCAGGCGATCTCGGGCCACGACAGCGTCAACCACGACCAGTTGCTGCACCACGGCGACCCGATCACGTTGGGGCACTACGTGTCCTCGTCCCTGTTCTGGGCCGACGTGATGGAGAACTGGCAGTCGGAGTACCTGCAGTTCTCGCTGTACATCTTCGCCACGGTCTTCCTGCTGCAGAAGGGCTCCAACGAGTCCAAGGAACCCGGCACGGCGGGCGGCGAGTCCGACGAGAAGCAGCTGCTCGGCGCCCACGCCAAGCCGGACTCGCCGCGCTGGGCCGGCGTCGGCGGGCTGAGGACGAAGATCTACTCCAACTCGCTGCTGCTCGTGATGAGCGGGATCTGGGTCGCCTCCTGGCTGGCGCAGTCGATCACCGGGCGCATCAACTACAACGCCGACCAGCTCGGCCACCAGTCGGCGCCGGTGTCATGGCCGACCTACATCACCACGTCGGACTTCTGGAACCGGACCCTGCAGAACTGGCAGTCGGAGTTCCTGGCCGTCGGCTCGATGGTGATCCTGTCGGTCTACCTGCGCCAGCGCGGCTCCCCGGAGTCCAAGCCGGTCGGCGCGCCGCACCACGAGACGGCGACGGAGGGCTGAGGGCCTCCGCCGCCCGCCCGCCCCGGCTCAGCGCTTGCGCGCCGCCGGGTTCGGGAGGTCGGTGATCGTGCCCGCGGCCATCTCGGCCGCGAGCGTCACCGTCTCGCTCAGCGTCGGGTGCGCGTGGACCGTCAGCGCCACGTCCTCGACGTCGGCGCCCATCTCCAGCGCCAGCCCGATCTCGGCCAGCAGCTCGCCGGCGTTGGGGCCCACCATGCCGGCGCCGAGCACACGGCCGGTGTCGGGATCGTGCAGGAGCTTGGTCAGGCCCGCCGCGCCGTCGATCGCCAGCGCGCGGCCGGACGCCGACCACGGGAACGACGACTTCTTGTAGGTGATGCCCTGATCCTTGGCGTCGGTCTCGGTCAACCCGACCCACGCGACCTCCGGATCGGTGTAGGCCACCGAGGGGATGCCGCGGAAGTCGGCGACCGCCGGTTGGCCGGCGATGACCTCGGCCGCGACGTGGCCCTCGGCCGTCGCCTTGTGGGCGAGCATCGGGCCGCCGGCGACGTCGCCGATCGCGTAGATGTGGCCGACGTCGGTCTGCTGGCGCTCGTCGACGCCGACGAACCCGCGGTCGTCGACCGTCACGCCCGCCGCGTCCAGGCCGAGCGCCGCCCCGTTGGGGATGCGGCCGACGGCGACGAGCACGCGATCGAACACCGCGTCCTCCGCATCGCCCGAGAACCGCGCGTGCAGGCCGTCCTCGCGGGCCTCGATGGCCTCGACCTTCGTCGAGAGGTGGATCGCGGCGTACCGCTCGCCGATCCGCTTGGCCAGCGGCTTGACGAGGTCGCGGTCGGCGCCCGGGATGAGCCCGTCGGCGAGCTCGACGACGGTGACCTCGGAGCCCAGCGCGTCGTAGACGGTGGCCATCTCCAGGCCGATGATCCCGCCGCCGACGACCAGCAGGCGTCCGGGGACGTCCTCGAGCTCCAGCGCGCCGGTGGAGTCCATGACGCGCGGGTCCTCGTGCGGGATGCCGGGCAGCGTGACCGACCGCGATCCGGCGGCGACGATCGCGTGGTCGAAGGAGACCGTGGTCGTCTCGCCGTCGGCGCCCAGGACGGCCACCGCGTGCGGACCCGTGAAGCGCGCCTCGCCGTGCACGACCTGCACCTTGCGGCCCTTGGCCATGCCCGCGACGCCGCCGTTGAGCTTCGCGACGACGCCCTCCTTCCAGGAGCGCAGCGCGTCGAGGTCGATCTCGGGCGCGCCGAAGGACACGCCGTGCGTCGCGGCCGTCTCGGCCTCGGCGATGACCTTGGCGACGTGCAGCAGCGCCTTGGACGGGATGCAGCCGACGTTGAGGCAGACGCCGCCGAGCGCCTCGTGGCGCTCGACCATGACGACGTCCAGGCCGAGGTCGGCGGCCCGGAACGCCGCCGCGTACCCGCCGGGCCCGGAGCCCAGGACGAGCACCGACGCGTGGACGTCGCCGCGCTCGAAGGCCTCGGGCGGCGCCGGCGGGGCCGCCGCCGCGGGTGCGGGCGCGGTGTCGGCGGGCCGCGGCGGCGAGGCCACGGCCGCGGGCGCGTCGGGCGCCTGGGCCGGCTCGCTGGCGGCGGGCGCCTCGGCGACGTCCACGACGGCCAGCAGGTCGCCTTCGGAGACCGTGTCGCCCACGGCGACCTTCAGCTCCTTGACCGTGCCGGCCTGCGGCGCGGGGATCTCCATGGAGGACTTGTCGGACTCCAGGACCAGCAGCGGGTCGTCGGCGGCGACCGCGTCGCCGACGGCGACGAGCAGCTCGGCGACGGGAACGTCGGAGAAGTCCCCGATGTCGGGGACGAGCACCTCAAGGGACGGCATCAGAGAAGGACCCTCCGCAGGTCGGCGAGGACGCCCG
>JAWVGD010000290.1:0-4577 GCA_033855515.1 Baekduia sp. | reverse complement strand
AGACCGACTCCAGGGCCTTGACCAGGACCGTCGACGTGTCGGTGCCGAGCGTGTCGACCGGCGGGTCCTGGTAGGAGAGCTCGGCACGGCGGAAGATCTCCGACAGCGCGTCGCAGCGCTCGCAGCGGTCCATGTGGCGCGCGAGGCGGTCCAGGTCGGCCTCGCCCAGCGCGCCGTTGGCCCGCGCGGCCAGCATCGTGGGGACGTGCTCGCAGGTCTTGGTCCCGCGGCTCTTCAGGCGCCCGTGGGGCGGCGGGCCCGAAGGGACGCGCGCCATCGAGGCGGCCGCGTGGCGGGTGGCCCCGCGCAGCAGCGCCTCGGGGTCCAGCCCGACGAGCTCCGGCGCGTCGCGGACGGCGGCCCGGAAGCGGGCGAACGCCTCGGCGGCGGCACGCTCGGCGACCTGCGGTCCGCACACCTGGGTGCAGAACGCGATCACCGCGGGTCCGCGACGATCCACCAGCGCGTGCAGCGCGGCACGGTCTCCGGCGCGCACGCCCTCCGGCGTGACGCCCCCATTGGACGAGCCCTCCATCGCCGCGGAGCCTAGACGGCCCTCCAGCGGCATGTAGTCCAGTCCCTCGGTCACAGCCATCCCTTGGCCTCCGCCACTTGAACCGCTTCGGCCCGGGAATGGGCCCCCAGCTTCTGCATCGCGCTCGCCTGCCCGCGCCGCGGGACGAGGACGAGGCCCTGCTGCGGAGGTGTGCAGTCCGTGCTCACGTCGACATGGTGGCGGTTGGAAGGCGTTTCGTCAGCTGCACTCGGACGAGCGTCCAGGCCGGGCATACCGGGAAATGGGCGGCGGGCCGAGCGGCCCGCGGCGTCGGTTCCCCTCTAGGGCACCCGGATCGCGCTGCGCACGACGGTGTGGACGTCGGCGAGCGGGACCGAGGGCCCCGGGTTGTCGGGGCGCGCGATCCAAACGGCGACGGGCTGGCCGGCACGGCCGTCGGCGCCGAGCGCGACCTCGCTGACGGCCTCGGCCGGGCTGATCGCCTCGACCGGGCCGAACGCCGCGTCCGGCACGCCTGGGTCGAGGCTGGCCGCGCGCGCCTCGCCGGCGCCGTCCTGGCCGGGCAGGGGCTGGACCCAGGCGACGACGATCCCGCCCACGGGCGAGAACGCGACGGCGGTCCCGCGCAGCCCGCCCTGCGCCGGCCCGGCGTACTGGGCGCCCCCGAAGGCCAGGCCGCCGTGGGTCCGGTGCAGCGTCGGGCGCGGACCCTCCGGCGTGGCCTGCACGTCGGCCAGCGCCCAGCCGCCGGCGGCGAGCGTCAGCGCGGGCGCGCTCGCCCCGTCGGGCTCGATCGTCTGGACCGCGGCGAAGCGCCCGCGGCCGACGAGCATCGCGGTGCCCTCCAGCGCCGTGCGCCCGGGCGTGGCGCTCTGGCGGAACTGGTGCCGGCGCCAGATCAGGCGCACCTGGCCGCGCGCGTCGGCGGCGGCGACGAGCTGCCAGTGCGTGGGTCCGGTGGCGCGGGCCACGCGCTGCACCGAGCCCCAGCGGTGCCCGGGGCGGCGCACGCGGGCCAGGACGTCGCCCTGGCGGACGAACGCGACGGCCTCGTCGCCCCCCTGGCCCAGCGCCACGGCCAGCACGTCGGCGCGGCCCCGGCCCGACAGCGTGAACGGCGCGCCGAAGCGGCCGTCACGGCGCTCGATGGCGCGCACGACGCGACGGGTCGCGCCCGAGGAGGTGCGCGTCACCTCGATCCAGCTGATGAGCGCCCGCGACCCGGCGGCCGCCAGCTGCGGGCGGCCGAGGATCGCTGCGGTCACGAGCGTGCGCGCGGTGCCGAACCCGCCGCCGGCCGCGCCGAAGGCGACCTTGAGCCGCTGCAGGATGGCGCCGGTCGGCCCCGAGCGCCCTGGCAGGCCCTGCAGCGCGAGCGCGAGCGTCTGCGTGCGGCCGAAGGGGGCGAGCGCGACGAGGCCGTCGGGCGCGGGCCGCTCGGCGGTGAAGGCCGAGGTCGCCGGCGCCCCGCCGGCGAAGCTCGCCAGCGGCGGCCGCGCGGCGGTCGACGCGCCGCCGCGCGCGTCGGTGCCGGCGTTGTCCTGCCACGGCCAGGCCGCGATGAGCGAGCCGTCGAAGGTGGTGGTGAGGCTCAGCGGTCCGGCGAACGTGTGCGGCGTGGCCGTGACGGTCTGCGGCGCCGACCACGTCGCACCGTCCGCGGCGGTGACGGGTGTCGCGGCCGCGGCGGTGGCGAGCAGGAGGGCGGGGAGGCGGCGGCGCAGGCGCATGTCCACCAAGAACGATCACCGGGGCCCCGAGGTTGCGGTGCGCCGCCGCCGGCGGTCGGTGTGCCTGCCGCGCCTGGACCACGGGACGCCTGCGCCGGCCGCAGGGCCCGTCATACTCCGCGGCCGATGCGGATCGTCGTCGTAGCCGACGTGCACGGGGCGGCCTGCTGACCGCGCCGGTGCTCATCGACGCGCGCGCGGCCGCCCGGCCGGAGCTCGGAGGCGTCGAGCGCTGGACGCGGGAGCTGAGCGTCCGGTTGCCGGCCCTGGCGCCGGAGCGCTACGCGGTCGCCCGCCCGCCGGCCGCCCTGGCCCACCGCGCGGGCCACGCCTGGGAGCAGCTCGTCCTGCCCGCCGGGGCCGCCGCGCGCCGGACCCGCGCGATCCTCTGCCCGGCGAACCTCGCGCCGCTGGCCAGTCGCCGGACGGTCGTCGTCCTGCATGACGTCGCACCGCTGCGCGAGCCCGATTGGTACTCCGATCTCTACGTGCGCTGGCAGCGCGCGATGCTGCCGCGGATCGCCCGCGGCGCGCGGCTGATCGTCACGCCCTCGGCGTTCTCGCGCGAGGAGGTCGTCGCGCTGCTCGGCGTCGACCGAGCCAAGGTGGCGGTCGTGCCGGGCGGCGTCGATGCGCGCTTCACGCCCACGGCCGACCCGGCGCCCGCGCGCGCGGCGCACGGGCTCGGCGACCGGCCCTACGTCCTGGCGGTCGCGTCGCGGACCGCGCGCAAGAACCTCGGGGTCCTGGACCTCGCGGCGCGGCGCCTGGCCGCGCGCGGGGTCGACCTCGTCGCCGCCGGCGGCGACCGGCCGCAGTTCCGCACCGAGGCCGACACCGCCGGGGTCCGGCCGCTGGGCCACGTCGACGACGCGCTGCTCCCCGGCCTGTACGCGGGCGCCGCGGCCTTCGTCCTGCCGTCGCTGTACGAGGGCTTCGGCCTGACGGCGCTGGAGGCGCTGGCCGCGGGCGTGCCGGTCGTCGCCGCCGCGCGCGGGGCGCTGCCCGAAGTCGTCGGGCAGGCCGCGCAGCTCGTGGACCCGACCGACCAGGAGGCGCTCGCCGACGCGCTGGAGCGGGCGCTGGACGACCCGGCGCCGTGGCGCGCCGCCGGACCACCCCGGGCGGCCCCGCTGACCTGGGACGCCACCGCCCGCGCGATGGACGCACTGCTGACCGAGGTGATCGCATGAGTGTCGTAGAGCCCCTCAGCGGTCGCGTGCTGTCGCTGCAGGTCGGGCGGACCGGCAGCGTGGCGTGGCGCGGCAACCAGGTGGCCACCGCGATCGTCAAGACGCCGGTCGAGGGTCCGGTGGCGCTCGGACCGACGGGCTTCGCCGGCGACGAGCAGGCCGATCTGCGGGTGCACGGCGGCCCCGACAAGGCCGTGTGCTGCTACGCGTCCGAGCACGTCGGCGGCTGGGCGGCGCTGATGGGGCACGACCTGCCGCCGGGCGCCTTCGGCGAGAACCTGACGCTCGCCGGGCTGACCGAGGACCGCGTCCACATCGGCGACACCTTCACCTTGGGCGCCAGCGTCGTGCAGGTCAGCCAGCCGCGCGGGCCGTGCTTCAAGCCGGCGGCCCGCTGGGGCCGGCGCACGCTGACCAAGGAGATGGCCCAGGGCCTGCGGGCCGGGTTCTACCTCCGCGTCATGGTGCCGGGCGTGGTCACCGCGGGCGACGCGATGACGCTGACCGATCGCGTCAGCCCGATCACCGTCGCCGAGGTCCTGCGCGTCACCTACCGCGACCGCCGCGACCCGCCGGCGCTGGCGGCCGTCATGGCCGTGCCGGAGCTCGCCTCCCAGTGGCGGGACTCGCTCACGGCGCTGGCCCAGCTGAACCAGCTGCCGGTGACCGACCCGGCGGACGACTAACGGGCGTCGAACGCCGCCACGACGCGCTTGGGCGCCACCGCGCGCCACGCCTCCTGCACCAGCTCGGCGAGCTCCTCGGGGTCGGCGACCTCCAGCCGGACGCTCGTGCGGATCAGCTGCCCCCACGTCACGGTCCCGAACACGTCGGGGCGCGACGCGACGAGCGCCTCGTGCTCGTCGCGCGGGAGCTTCAGGTTCACGCCCTGGCCGTCCTCGTGCACCGTCACGAAGATCTTGCCCCGCACCCGGAACGACGGCCGGCCGAAGTGGTCGGCCTCGACTGCCTCGGGCAGCGCCAGCGCCACGGCGCGCAGGTCCTCGACGTCCATGGCGCGCAGCCTCTCAGATCCGCTGCGCGCACCTCATCGCATGGTCGCGTAGCGCACGACGCCTTCGTCCTCGACGGCGGTCACCGCGCCCCGCTCCACGAGCAGGTCGACGTGCCCGAGCA
>JAWVGD010000289.1:0-4309 GCA_033855515.1 Baekduia sp. | reverse complement strand
GCGCCGGTCGACGACGACGTGATCCTCGCCTGCGCCCGCACGAAGCTCGCCGTGGTCGCCGCCGACGAGCGCGACGGCGGCCGCCGCCAGGTGCTCAACCTCGGCCACACCGTCGGGCACGCGCTGGAGACCACGCTGGGCTACGGGACCCTGCGCCACGGCGAGGCCGTCGGCCTGGGCCTGCTGGCGGCGCTGCGGCTCAGCGGGCAGTCCGACCTGCGCGGACAGGTCGAGGCCTTGCTGGCCGAGCACGGCCTGCCGACGCGGCTGGACCCCGCCATGGACGTCGATCCCGACGCGATCGTCGCGGCCACCCGGATGGACAAGAAGCGCACGTCGACCGCGCGGACGCCCTACGTGCTGGTGCGCGCGCCCGGCGACGTCGTCCACGGCCAGGACGTGGCCGACGACGACGTGGCGCTCGCCGTGGCAGAGTTGCGGCCATGACGCCGTCACGCAACCGCGTCGCCGTGGTGCACGGCGTCAACCTCGACCAGCTGGGTCGCCGTCCCGCCGCGCACTACGGCGGCCTGAACTTCGACGCGCTGGAGCGCCAGATCGGCGTGTACGCCGACGAGCTCGGGATGGTCCCGCGCTTCTACCAGTCAAACGACGAGGGCGAGTTCATCGGCCACCTCCACCGCCTGGGCGACATGGTGGACGCGATCCTCATCAATCCCGGCGCCTGGACCCACTACGCGTGGTCGATCCACGACGCGCTGGAGATCGCGGCGCTGCCGGCCGTCGAAGTCCACCTCTCCGACGTCATGGCGCGCGAGGAGTGGCGGCGCATCTCCGTCATCCAGGACCTCTGCGTCGCCACCGTCAGCGGCGAGGGCGTCGAGGGCTACCGCACCGCGCTGACGCGCCTCAAGCAGGAGTTGAACGCACCATGAGCATGACCCGCCCCGACCGACTCGCCGCCGCGCTGGCCGAGCGCGGGTTCGACGCGCTGCTGGTCACCGATCTCGTCAACCTCTCCTGGGTCACGGGGTTCACGGGCTCCAACGGCCTGGCGGTCGTCGGCGCGGGCGACGACGGCCAGCGGCTGTTCCTCACCGACTTCCGCTACCTCACCCAGTCGGCCGAGCAGCTCGACCACGGCTGGGAGCGCGTGATCAAGCCGGAGATCCTGCCGGCCGCCGCCGCGGCGCTGGCCCCCGCCGAGGGCGCCGAGTTGCCGCTGCGCGTCGGCTTCGACGATGGGCACGTCTCGGTCAAGGACCACGCGACGCTGGCGTCCAAGGTCGCCGACGGCGTCGAGCTCGTCCCGGCCGCCGGCATGATCGAGGAGCTGCGTCTCGTCAAGGACGCGGGGGAGCTCGAGGCCATCCGCGCCGCCGCCCGGCTCGCCGACGCGGCGCTCACCGAGGTCCTGAGCCGGGGCCTGGCCGGCCGCACCGAGCGCGAGGTGGCGCTGGACCTCGAGTTCACGATGCGCCGCGCCGGCGCCGAGTCGGCCTCGTTTCCGTCGATCATCGCGTCGGGGACCCACAGCGCGCTGCCGCACGCGGTCCCGCGCGACGTCGAGATCCCCACGGGCACGCTCGTGACGATCGACTGGGGCGCGCGACTCAACGGCTACGCCTCGGACTGCACGCGGACCTTCGCCACCGGGGAGCTGGACCCGCGCGACCGCGCGATCTACGACGTCGTGCTCGAGGCCCAGGAGACGTCGCTGGCCGCCGTGCGCGCAGGCGCCACGGGCCGGGAGGTCGACGCCGTCGCGCGCGACGTGATCACCGCGGCCGGCCACGGCGAGCACTTCGGCCACGGCCTCGGCCACGGCGTGGGCATCGAGGTCCACGAGGGGCCGCGGCTCAGCCAGCGCAGCGACTCGACGCTGGCCGCCGGCCAGGTCGTGACGGTCGAGCCGGGCGTCTACGTCCCCGGCGCCGTCGGAGTCCGGATCGAAGACCTGGCCGTCGTCACCGAGGACGGCAGCGAGGTCCTGACGGGCCTGCCGAAGCACCTGCAGATCATCGAGTAGCGCTCGCCGCTCAACCCTGGGGCGGGACGCGCCGATGATCTGGGTGTGGGGGGACGCCCACACCCGCCGCTGCACCTCTGCGCGCTGGCCGCGCTCGGTCTGTGGCTGGCCGTCTTCGAGGCCAACGAGCTGCTGCACGTCGCACCGCTGACGGGCATCCTGTTCGGCCGCTCGAGCCATCTCGTGGTCGACTTCGGCGCCGGCATCCTGTGCGCGATCGCGGCCCTGCGCCACCGCGGCGCCGACCGCACCGGCTGGCTGCTGGTCGCCGCGGGCATCCTGGCCTGGGCCGCGGGCGACGTCTTCTGGACCGTCGTGCTGTCGGAGCGGGAGACGATCCCGGTCCCGTCGGCCGCGGACTTCGGGTACCTCGCGTTCCCGCTGCTGGCCTTCTCGGGCCTGGCGCGCGTGCTGGGCTCGCGCGTGCGCGGCGCGCCGCGGCGCCTGTGGGTCGACGCCGTCACCGCTGCCCTGGCGACGGCCGCCGTGGCCGCGGCGCTCGTCGTGCCCGGCATCGTCGACCTCATCGGCGGCGACTGGAAGTCGGTGGCCACCAACGCCGCCTACCCGATCACCGACCTCATCCTGCTCGGCCTCGTGGTCGGCGCGCTGGCCGTCCGCGGCTGGCGCCTGGACCGCGTGTGGGTGCTCGCCGGCGCGGGCGCCGTCTCGTTCTGGGCGGCCGACTCGCACTACCTGGTCGCGGTCGCCGGCGGCGGCGGCGGCTTCCCGGACCCCTACGACGCCGGCTGGGACCTCGCGTTCCTGACGCTCGCGACCGCCGCCGCAGCTCCCGCCGGCGTGGCGATCGCCGTCGAGACCCGCCGCAGCCGCCGGGCCGCGGTCCTGCCGCTGGTCTTCGGCGCCGTCGGGCTCGGCGTCCTGATCTACGGCGGGCTGCACGGCACCACGCCGGTCGCGGTGGTACTGGCCGCCGTCGCCGTGGGCGCCGTCGGCGTCCGCCTCAGGATCGCCTTCCGCGACAACGCCGCCATGCTCGACACGACCCGCCGCGAGTCGCTCACCGACGCGCTGACCGGACTCGGCAACCGCCGGGCGCTGACGAACGACCTCGCCCGCCTGATGACCGAGGCCAGCGAGGACGATCCCGTCGCGCTGGTGCTCTTCGACCTCGACGGGTTCAAGCACTACAACGACTGCTACGGCCATCCGGCCGGCGACGACCTGCTCGTCCGCCTCGGCGCCAACCTGCGGCGCCGGGTCGCCGATCACGGCTCCGCCTACCGGATGGGCGGCGACGAGTTCTGCGCGCTGCTGCGACCGCGCCTGGCCCGCCCCGCGCTGGCGGCCGCCCACGCGGCCGGCGCCCTGCACGAGCGCGGCGAGGGCTTCGACATCGGCTCCTCGCACGGGCTCGTGGTCCTGCCGCAGGAGACCGCCGACGCGGCCGAGGCGCTGCGGCTGGCCGACCAGCGCATGTACGCCCGCAAGCACGGCGGCCGCGTGTCGGCCGGCAGCCAGAGCCGCGACGTCCTGCTGCGCGCGCTGGCCGAGCGCAACCCCGAGCTGGGCGAGCACCTCTCGACCGTCGCGGACCTCGCCGTCGCCGTCGCGCGGCGGCTGGGCCTCGGCGCGGCCGAGGTCGAGCAGGTCCGCCACGCCGCCGACCTGCACGACGTCGGCAAGGTGGCGATCCCCGACGCGATCCTCGACAAGCCCGGCCCGCTGGACGACGAGGAGTGGGCGTTCATGCGGCGCCATACGATCATCGGCGAGCGGATCGTCGCCGCGGCGCCCGCGCTGGAGCCCGTCGCCGCCCTCGTCCGCGCCAGCCACGAGCGCTACGACGGCCGCGGGTACCCCGACGGCCTGGCCGGCGAGGACGTCCCGCTCGGCGCGCGGATCGTGTCGGTGTGCGACTCCTTCGACGCCATGGTCGCCAACCGCAGCTACCGCCCGGCGCTGCCACGCGAGGTCGCGCTGGCCGAGCTGCGCAAGTGCGCGGGGACGCAGTTCGATCCCGTGGTGGTCGAGGCGTTCCTCGCCGCCCACGACGAGCTGGCCCAGCGCTCGGCGCTCCCGCGCGCCGCGTAGCGGTCCCGGAACGCTCCGGCCGCGCGCCGTCGCGCCGCGTCCGGCCATCGGCCACGCCCGCGGCCCACTTCCCGAGGCGTGGCTGGCGGACGGGCGTGCGCCGACGCGGCTGCAGCGCACCGGCTTCCCGCGGCGGCCGCGGATGGTGCCGGGCGACCGCCTCATCTTGTACGCCTCGGTCGGGAAGCGCGTGTTCGGCGTCGTCGAGGTCACGGGCGACCCCAGCGACGCGACGCCGCCGGGCGCGGCCGAGCGCTCGGCGCG
>JAWVGD010000288.1:0-19961 GCA_033855515.1 Baekduia sp. | reverse complement strand
GCCACCGGCACCGGGCTCAACACGCACCCGAAGTTCGCCGCCGAGGTGCGCAAGCGCCTGGCGCGCGACTCCAAGCTGAAGCTCATCGCGCCGCCCGCCGACCCGTTCGAGGCGCAGGCCAACCGCGACGCGCTCGTCGAGCTGTCGGGCGCGCTGAAGGTCGTCGCCGTCTCGCTGACGAAGATCGCGCAGGACATCGCGCTGATGGGCTCCGGCCCGCGCGCCGGCATCGGCGAGATCTTCCTGCCCGAGCTGCAGAAGGGCTCGTCGATCATGCCCGGCAAGGTCAACCCGGTGCTGCCCGAGGTCGTCCTGCAGGTGGCCGCGCAGGTCATCGGCAACGACACGGCGATCACCATCGGCGGCATGCAGGGCCAGTTCGAGCTCAACGTGCGCATCCCGCTGATCGCGCGCAACCTGCTGCAGTCGATCCACCTCCTCTCGACGACGTCGGCCGCCTTCGCCGCGAAGTGCATCGACGGCATCGAGGTCAACAAGGCCGGGACGGCCGCGTCGGCCGGCGGCACGCTGGCGGTCGCGACCGCGCTCAACGGCGCGATCGGCTACGACAAGGCGACGACGATCGTCCAGAAGGCGTCGAAGTCGGGACGCCCCCTGCGCGACGTGGCCCTCGAAGAGGGCGTCGACGCCAAGCTCTACGACGAGACGATCGATCTCCGGAAGATCGCGGCAGGCAACCAGGCCTAGCGCCGCGGGCGCCCGCCGCGCCCGCCACGACTCGCCGGTCTGGGTCACCTTTCCCCTCATATGCGAGGGCAAGGTGACCCGGACCGCTGGAGGAGACCGCGGAGGCGCCGCGCCGACTCCTCCGGCTCGCGTGTGAGCTGGGTGTAGGTGAACCGCGCGACGGTGTAGCCCGCCAGCAGCAGGCGCTGGTCGCGGTCGCGATCGCTCTCGAAGACGGTGGGCATGTTGTGGTACGTGTAGCCGTCGCCTTCGACGACGAGCGTCGTGCCGGGCCAGTGGAAGTCGACGGTGAAGCCCTCGATCGCGACGTTGATCGCAGGCTCGGGCAGGTCGTAGTCGTCGCACAGCTGCGCCAGCGCGATCTCGGTGGCGCTGCGCAGGTCGGCGGGACCGTGCCCCGCGAGACGGCCCAGGAGCTGCCGCAGCGCCGGAGCGCCGTGCTGCCGCGGATGCGCCGCGAGGCACCGCCGCACGGCGACGAGATCGAAGAGGTCGAGGCGGACCATCTGCGCGACGGCGTCCTCGAGCGGGCGCGGTCGCAGGACCGCCGCGAGGTCCAGGAGCGTTCGGGCGGGCGTCGTGGCCGGGATCGCGTCGTGGACGGTCGTCTCCCATCCGCGTAGCGTGCCGACGCGATGTAGGCGGATGCGTGCGGGGTCCGGTGCGCGACCGGACCGCGACGGCGTCGTGACGTGGATCAGGACGCCGCGCGAGGGCGAGAAGCCCCAGTGCGCCGCGGCATCGCCATGGCTGAGCACGGCCCGGCGGCCGCAGGCCAGGACGGCCGCCCGCCAGCGGCCCTCCCGCGAGAGCAGCGGATGCCCGATCGCGTACACGCCACGGTGCCGGCGATGGAGGCGGCCGATCGCCAGGCGGTACTCGATGGCCGAGTCGCCGAGCCCGAGGGCCGCCAGCTCGGCGTGCGACGCCACCGCATGATGGCTGAAGGCAAACGCGGCGATCCGCCACTCCAGGTCACCTTTGCCTCGCATATGAGGGGTTAGGTGACCCGGACCTCGGTTGCGCTCCCCAGGGCGTGCGGCGCGTCAGCGCCCGGACGTTGCGCCGAGGCCGGTGCCCAGCGGGGCGAACGCGCGGCGGACCGCCGCCGCGGCGGGCTTCGGCCGGCCCGCGTAGTCGAAGATCCCCTTGGTGTTGAGGCCGCGCTCGACGTGGATGCCCGGCACGACCTTCGTGATCGAGCCGCCGGCGAAGTCGGGGGACACCGCGAAGTCGCGGAGGTTCCACACCAACATGCCCGAGAGCTGCGGGAGCGCGCGGTAGGTGGCGATGTGGCGGCGCAGCAGCCACGACTGGAAGGCGTAGCCGCCCGGCGCGGTGGTCGCGTTCTGCGCGTTGGCCTCCGCCCCGAACTCCGAGACGATCAACACCTTGCCCTTGAACATGCGGGCGAAGCCGACCGCGGTGTCCCGCAGGCGCGAGGCGATGCGCGCCCGGGACTCGAGCGCGCCCTCGTACCAGCCGACGTAGTTCGTCAGCGCGACGGCGTCGACGTCGCGGTAGATCGCGCCGGGCACCGCCGGCGGGTGCGCGCCCCAGAGGTCGACGGCGACCAGCCGGCCCGGGTCGCGCCGGTGCAGCTCACGCGCCATGTCGCGCACGTAGGCCACCTCGGTGGCATCGTGGCCGTTGCCGGCCACCTCGTTGACGAGGTTCCACGCGATGACCGACGGGTGCAGGCGCTCCTGGCGCACGGTCGCCCGGACGCGGTCGCGCGCCGCGTGCGCCAGCGCCGGCGTGCTCGACGTCCACGCGCCCGGGGCGTCGACGGGCCCGACGCCCTGCCATACGAGGATCCCGGCGCGATCGAGCCGCTCCAGCAGCGGCTCCGAGAGCGCGTGCTGCGCGCGGGTGGCGTTGGCGTCCAACGCCTTGAGGTCCCTGATGATCGCGTCCATGTCGGCGCCGGTCAGCGCGTCGCCGCGGCCCTCGGCGTCCTCGTGGATCGAGGCGCCGTGCAGCCGCAGGCGCTCGCCGTTGAGCAGGAGCCGGCCACCCACGCGACGGATCTCACGCAGGCCGACCTGGGCGTTCCACACGCCCTCGCCCGGCACCGCCAGGTGCAGCGCGTACAGCGAGGGCGAGCCGGGGGCCCACAGCGCGGGCTGTGCGACCACCACGCGGGTCGCGACGCGGCGCTCCTCGCCGGCGCCGAGGTGCACCCGTCCGAAGACCAGCTCGGTGGCGCGGCCGCCGCGGCGCAGCGTGCCGCGCACCTGAAGATCGCGTGCGCGCGCTGCTCGGTTGCGCACCACCACCGAGGCGTCGACGACGGCGGCGCCGTGCGACAGCCGCGTGCGGAGCGTGGGCGCCTCCAGCTCGGAGCGCTCCAGCGGCCGCAGCGTCACCTCGCGGTTGATCCCGCCGTAGTTGAACCACGTGCGGTGCCAGCCGTCGCGCTTCTGGCGCGAGGGGAAGCGGTAGTCGGCGCGCACGACGAGGCGATGCGGGACACCTTCGCGCAGGCGCAGCGTGAACTCGAACGGCAGGTACGCGCCGGTGTGCGTGCCGAGCAGCCGCCCGTCCAGCCACACCTCGGCGACGTGGTGGACCGACTCGAACCGCAGCGCGTAGGAGCCCGTGCGCGGTGCGGTCAGCGCCGTGCGATACCACGCGATCCCGCCGCGGTAGGCGGCCACGCCGGCGGCGCCGGTGACCTGCGCGGCGTTGGCGACGTGCGGCAGCGTGACGAGCGCGCCGGGGAAGTGGCCCGCGGCCCAGCCGTCGCCCTCGCCGACGTCGGCGGGATCCAGCGCCTGGAGCCACGGGCCGTCGACCGCGAGCCGGCCGGCCGGCCCGGCCTGCGCGGCAGGCGGCGCCAGGGACTCGCCCCGAGGCCCGGACGAGAACGCCCCGGCGACCACGGCGGTGCCCGCGACCAGGAGGGCCGCCACGAGGAGCGCCGCCGCGGCGAGCGTGAGCCCCGTCTTGCGCACTTCAGTCTCCGACGATGGCGACTGCGCGCGCGGGAGCGGCCGATCCGCCGACCAGGCGCAGCGGGAACACCGACACGGTGAAGCCCGTGGGCGGCAGCTGATCCAGCGCGCAGAGGCGCTCGATCTGGCAGTAGTCGAGGCCGGCCTGGTGCGCCGCCCAGAAGATGCCGGCCTCGCCGCGCTCCTTGGCCTCGGCGGCCTGCAGGTGCAGCGGCGCGTCCCAGCCCCAGGCGTCGATGCCCATGACGCGCACGCCACGGTCGTGCAGCCAGTGCGTGGCCTCGGCGGTCACTCCACAGCCGCGGGCCATGTAGTCGGGCGCGTCGAGGTAGGCGTCGCGCCCGGTGCGCACCAGCACGATGTCGCCGGGGCGCAGCGCGTGCCCCGCGGCCTCCAGCGCCGCCTCGGCCTCGACGGCCGTCATCGCGTCGCCGTCGGCCTTGTGGGTCATGTCGAGCACGACGCCGGGGGCGAAGAACCAGTCCAGCGGCAGCTCGTCGATGCGCCGCGCCGGCTTGCCGCCGATCGTCGAGTTGTAGTGGTAGGGCGCGTCGACGTGCGTCGAGTTGTGCGTCCCGAACCGCGTGAAGGTCTCGACCGCCCAGCCCTCGCCGTCGCGCAGCAGCTCCGGGCCCACGCCGAGCATGGTCTCGATCGTCGCCGCGCCCGCGGCGTGGTCGGCGTACTCGATGTCGGTACGCAGGAGATCCGGCAGCTCGGCCGGCGATGGCGCGATGGGCGCGCTGAGGTCCACGAAGCGGGGCATCGGCGCAGCCGACTTCGGCGCCGATGCCCGCTGTCCTGCAACGGACCGTGGTTCAGAGGGTGGTGGGCGGCGTGCCCACGTTCAACGCGACGTACTTCGTCTCGAGGTATTCCTCGAGGCCTTCGGGGCCGCCCTCACGGCCGAACCCGGACTGCTTGACGCCGCCGAACGGCGCGCCGGCGTTGGAGACCATGCCCTGGTTGAAGCCGATCATCCCCGTCTCGAGCGCCTCGATGATCCTGAAGCCGCGGTCGATGTCGGTCGTGAAGACGTAGGACACCAGGCCGTACTCGGTGTCGTTGGCCTTGGCGACCGCCTCCTCGTCGGTGGAGAACGTCGTGATCGGCGCCACCGGCCCGAAGATCTCCTCCTTGAGCAGCTCGGCGCCGTCGGGCACGTCGGCCAGGACGGTCGGCGCATAGAAGTAGCCGGCGCCGTCCAGCGTCTTGCCGCCGGTCAGCACCTTGGCGCCCTTGCCGACCGCGTCCTGGACCAATTCGGAGACCTTCTGGCGCTGCGTGTCGTCGATCAACGGACCCACCTGGATGCCGTCCTCGGTCCCGCGGCCGACCTTCATCGCCCCGATCCGCTCCGACAGCTTCTCCGCGAACGGCTCGGCCACGCTCTCGTGGACGAGGAAGCGGTTGGCGCTCGTGCACGCCTCACCGCCGTTGCGCATCTTGGCCAGCACGGCTCCCTCGACGGCGGCGTCGAGGTCGGCGTCCCCGAAGACCAGGAACGGGGCGTTGCCGCCGAGCTCCATCGAGACCTTCAAGACCTGCTCGGCCGACTGCCTGATCAGCTCCTTGCCGACCGGCGTCGAGCCCGTGAACGACATCTTGCGCACGCGCGAGTCCTCGATCAGCGGCTGCATGATCGACCCCGACGACGAGGCCGTGATGACGTTGACCACGCCGGCCGGCAGCCCGGCCTCCTCGAGGATCTGGGCCAGCGCGAGCATCGACAGCGGCGTCTGCTTGGCCGGCTTGACCACGCACGTGCAGCCCGCCGCCAGCGCCGGACCGATCTTGCGGGTGCCCATCGCCAGCGGGAAGTTCCACGGCGTGATGAACAGGCACGGCCCGATCGGCTGCTTCAGGGTCAGCACCCGGCCCTTGCCCGTCTCGTTGATCGTGAAGCGGCCGTTGATCCGCACCGCCTCCTCCGAATACCACCGCAGGAAGTTGTTGGCATACGCGATCTCGGCCTTGGACTCGCTGACCGGCTTGCCCATCTCCAGCGTCATCAACAACGCCAGCTCCTCGGTCCGCGCATCGACCAGGTCGTAGGCCCGCCGCAGGATGTCGGACCGGTCGCGCGGCGCCACGTTGCGCCACGTCTTGAACGCCTCTGTGGCGGCGGCGAGCGCCGCGTCGGCATCCTCGTTGGTCGCGTCGGCCACCTCGGCCAGCGTCTCGCCCGTCGAGGGGTCCTCCACCGCCAGGGTGGCGCCGCCCGAGGCGTCGCGCCACTCCCCGCCGATGAACAGCTGGGTCTTGACCCCCTCGACCACACGTGTCTCGTCCGCCGTCGCCGCCATGTCTCGATCCTCCTGCTTCGCCTACTCGTCGGGAGCTGCTCGAGCTCCGAGCATACGGCGTGCCCGGGGCGCCTCTGTGGCGAAACGGAGGGCGGTCCAGCCGACGTGCGGGCGCTCCTCCGCGCCGGTCAGGTGTGGGCGACCGAGTCGCCCAGCTCGTTCCACTCCGCCACGTCGATCGAGTAGTCGATCGGCAGCACGATGAGCGAGGGCGTCTCCAGCGTCAGCGCGTGCTCGAGGTGCTTGGCGAAGTCCTCCACGCGCTCGCAGCGCCACGCCGGCATCCCGAACGCCTCGGCGAGCTTGACGAAGTCCGGGTTGGTGAAGTCGACGCCGAAGTGCTCGCCGAACTTCTTGTCCTGCTTCCAGACGATCGAGCCGAACTGGCGGTTCTCCCACACGATGTTGACGAACGGCGTCTTGAGCCGCATCGCCGTCTCGAGCTCCTGGAAGTTCATCAGGATGCCCCCGTCGCCGTTGACCGTCACCACCCGCCGGTCGGGATGCACGAGCTTGGCCGCGACCGCGCACGGGACCGCGAAGCCCATGCCCGCCAGGCCGTTGGCGATCATCACCGTGTTGGGCTCATGGGCCGGGAACATGCGGCCGATCCAGAGCTTGTGGAGCCCCACGTCGGAGATGAGGATGTCGTCGCGGCGCAGGGCCTTGCGGATCTCGTACAACGCGCGCGGGGGCTGCATCGGGAACTGGTCGTCGTCCTTGGCGGCCCTGAGCCGATCCAGGACGACCTCCCGCAGCCGCGGCGAGCCACCGGAGTGCGGGACGTCGCGGCACTCCTCGGCCAGCCGCGTCAGCACGTGGTAGATGTCGCCCACCAGCTCGACCTCGGGCGTGAAGTACTCGTCGATCTCGGCGGGCTCGGAGTCGACGACGACGATCTTCTTGTCGCGCTTGGGGTTCCAGTGCTTCGGCGAGTGCTCGACGAGGTCGTAGCCGATCGCGATGACCACGTCGGCGTCCTCGAACCCGGCCATCGCGTAGTCGCGGGCCTGAAGCCCCACCGTCCCGAGCGCCTTGGGGTCCTCGTAGTCGACCAGCCCCTTGCCCATGAACGTCTCGGCGACCGAGATGCCCGTGGCCCGGCAGAACTCGCGCAGCGCGGGGGCCGCACCGGCGCGGACGGCGCCGTTGCCGGCCAGGGCGACCGGGTTGATGGCGTTGCGGATGATGTCGGCGGCCTTGAGCAGCTCGCGCGCGGCGGGCTCGGGCTTGACCGGCCGGCGGCGCGGCAGCGGGGTCGCGTCGACGTCGGCGGCCATGACGTCCTCGGGCAGCTCGAGGTGCGTGGCGCCCGGCTTCTCGGACTCGGCGACCTTGAAGGCCTTGCGGACCACCTCGGGCACGATGTCGGGGCTGGTGACACGGGCGTTCCACTTGGTGATCGGCCGGAACAGCTCCACCAGGTCGATGAACTGGTGGGACTCCTTGTGCATGCGCTCCAGGTCGGCCTGGCCCGTGAGCGCGACGAGCGGCGCGCGGTCCAAGAACGCGTCGCCGATCGCGGTGACGAGGTTCATCGCACCCGGGCCCAACGTCCCGAGGCACACGCCCGCGCGCCCGGTGAGCCGCCCGTACATGTCGGCCATGTAGGCCCCGCCCTGCTCGTGTCGAACCGGGATGAAGGACACCGAGGAGCTCGCCAGGGATTGGTTGAGATCCAGCGTCTCCTCGCCCGGGATGCCGAATACGTACTTGACGCCTTCGGCTTCCAGGCATTCGACGAAGAGGTCGGAGGCTCGTCGCTTGGCCACGTCTGTTCCCTACCCTCCACTCGCTTGACCCAACGATGCTGACCGTACCGAGCACCGCAACTCCCCCTCCGTGCCCGCGTTCCGTACGTGGTATGCGCCGGATCGCCGCCGCCACCACGCTCGCCCTGCTGGCCGCGCTCGGCGGCGCCGGACCGGCGCCGGCGGCGAGCCGCCTGATCGTCACCGGCCACGGCTTCGGCCACGGCATCGGGATGAGCCAGTACGGCGCGATGGGCTTCGCCCAGCACGGCGCGTCCTACAAGGACATCCTCGCCCACTACTACGAGCAGACGCAGGTCGCGCCGCTGGGCGGCAACCCCGACGTGCGCGTGCTGCTGCAGAGCGGTCGGCGGGTCGTGGTCAGCGGCGCGGTCGCCGCGGGCGACAGGAAGCTCAACCCCGCCTCCGCGTACGCGGCGCGCGCCGCGAGCGGGCGCATCGCGCTGTTCTCGGCCAGCGGCCGCAAGCTCGGGACCTACGACGCGCCGCTGCGCATCGCGGCGCCGTCGGGCGGCGCGGTCGCTCTGCGCGGCTCCGCTGCCAACGGCACGCGCGATGGCAGCTACCGCGGCGCGATCGAGGTGCGACCGGGCTCCGGCAGCGGCGTCCTGGCCATCAACGCCGTGGACCTCGAGGACTACGTCCGCGGCGTCGTCTCGGCCGAGAGCCCGGCGAACTGGCCGGCCGAGGCGCTGAAGGCCCAGGCGGTCGCCGCGCGCACCTACGCGGTGACCACGAACGTGGGCTCGGCGACCGACGGGATCGACCAGTACGCCGACACGCGCTCGCAGTTGTACAAGGGCGTCGCGGCCGAGTTCCCGCAGACCGACGCGGCGGTCGCCGCGACCGCCGGCCAGGTCGTCACCCAGAACGGCCGGCCGGTCACGACCTACTTCTTCTCGACGTCGGGCGGACACACCGAGAACATCGAGTTCTCGTTCCTCGGCGCGCTGCCGCAGTCCTGGCTGCAGGGCGTCGACGACCCCTACGACGCCGTCTCGCCCAAGCACTCCTGGGGGCCCTTCACCTTCACCCAGGCGCGGGCCCAGGCCAAGCTGCACGGACTCGTGCGCGGCAAGTTCCGCGGGATCACCGTCACGGAGCGGGGCACATCGCCGCGGATCGTCCGGGCCGAGGTCGACGGCACCAACGGCGTCACGGCGGTCACCGGGCCCCAGCTGCGCTCGCGCCTGGGCTTGTTCGACACGTGGGCGACGTTCACCTACATCTCCTCGGACGCCAAGCAGCAGCCGGCGCCGTCTCCCGGCGAGGGCTCCGGCGCCACCACGCCTGCGTCGACCACGGCCCCCGCCAGCACCACGAGCCCGAGCGGCGGGACGTCGGCCGCGGGGAACGACACCACCGGCGGTCAGGCCGCCAGCGTGGCGCGGATGCTGCGCGGCGTGCTTGCGCGCCCAGCGGCGGCGCCGACCGTGTCCGTCCTGGCCGGCACCATCGCACCGGCGCACCCGGGGCGCACGCTGCGCGTCCAGCGCCGTGAGCACGGCACCTGGCGCACCGTCGGGCTCACGAAGGTCGGCAGCGGCGGCCGCTACCAGGCCACGCTGCCCAGGCCCGGCCGCTACCGGGTCGCCCGGGGCGTCGTGGCCGGGCCGGCCGTCGACGTCCGCTGAGATTCGTCTGCCGGGGCTAAGGCTCCGGCAGAACGCGCCGATGGCGCGTATATGAACGGTGTGTCCCTGATGCTCGCGCTCGCGGTACTCGGCGCCCTCTGGGTCCTGACGGCCTGGCGCGGGCTCGTCGCCGCCCGCAACGCCGTCGACGCCACCTGGAGCGCCATCGACGTGCGGCTACGCCAGCGCCATGACCTCGTCGGGCCGCTCGTCGCCGCGGTCGCCGCGGAGATCGGCCACGACGATCCCGCGCTGGAGCGGGCCACCGAGGCGCGAGCGCGCGCGGCGGCCGCCACCACGCCGTTCGAGCGCGCCGACGCCGAGCGCGGCGTGGTCGCCGGCATCGGCGCCGTCGCCCTGCTGGCCGAGCGCCACCCCGACCTCGGCGCGACGGCCGCCTTCGTCGACCTCCAGGCGCGCCTGGCCGTCATCGAGGACGACATCCAGGCGGCGCGGCGGATCTACAACGCCGACGTGCGCCTGTACCGCGGCCGGCGCGCACGCTTCCCCAAGCCGCTCATGCGCGCGCTGGGCCCCTTCGAGGACCGCCCGTACTTCGAGCTGGACCACACGCGCGAGCGCGGCGCACTCGCGCTCTCGCTCGTCCACCCGGCCTGAGGGGCGGTCTCAGCCGCCGTAGACGCGCGCCAGCGATTCGGCCACGCACACCGGCTTGTCGCCGCCCTCGCGCTCGAACGTCTGGGTCACGGTGAACTGCACGCCGCCCGGGACGTCCTCGGCGCCCGACAGCGTCGCGCGCATCCGGACCTTGGAGCCCACCGGCAGCGGTGCCGGGAAGCGGACCTTGTTGTAGCCGTAGTTCAGGCCGAAGGCCACGCCGGCGACCTCGAAGATGGCGTAGGAGAACTGCGGGCCGAGGCTCAGCGTGTAGAGACCGTGCGCGATCGTGCCGCCGAAGGGCGTCTCCTTCGCCCGCTCGGGATCGACGTGGATCCACTGGTGATCCCCCGTCGCGTCGGCGAACGCGTCGATGGCCTCTTGGGTGACCTCGAGCCAGTCGCTGACGCCCAGTTCCTCGCCGACCCGCTGCTTCAGATCGTCGAGCCCGTTGATGACCGTGGCTGCCATGCCGGCCAGTCTAAGAGCTGGCGAGCCACGCGGCCTCCTCGCGCCCCAGCGGCGTGGAGGGCGGCTCGTCGGCCATGTACTCCAGCGCCAGCGTCGCCCAGTCGGCGCCCGCGCGCAACTCGCCCAGGACGCTGAACAGCAGCCCCTCCATGCGCCGCAGCAGCAGCGCCTGGGGCGGGATCGTCTGGCGCCGCATCTCCTCGAAGAACGGTGAGGCTGGGGAGCCGGAGATCTCCATCGAGTGGCGCACGTACTCGGGGTCGAGGCGGCGGAAGCCGGTGGTGAAGTACCACTCACCTGCGGCCGCGAGCTGCGCCAGGACGCGGCCGGGATCGAACGCGCCGGGGTCGGGGAGGTAGCCGAGGTCGGCCAGCAGGCGGTGCACCTCGGCGGCGTCGCCGGCGATCACGGCACGCGCCAGGGCGCGCTCGCGCTCCAGGTAGTCGGCGTCCATCCGGCGCACGAGCCCGAAGTCCAGGAACGCCACGCGGCCGTCGTCGGACAGGATGTAGTTGCCCGGATGCGGGTCCCCGGCGGCGATGCGCTCCCGCCCGAGCAACCCGTAGAAGAACCGGAAGCAGATCTCGGCGAAGCGATCGCGCTCGGCGTCGGGCAGCTCCTTGACGGCGCCGAAGCCGCGGCCGGCGATGAACTCCGTGATGAGGACCCGGCGGGTCGACATCGAGGTCACCACCTCGGGCACGCGGACGAACGGGTGGCCGCGAAACGCGCGGGACACACGGCGGTGGTTCTGGGCCTCGAGCTCGTAGTCGAGCTCCTCCGCGATGCGCTCGCGCAATTCGCCGAGGATCGCCTTGGCGTCCAGGCCCGGCGCCAGGCGCTTGACCAGCGGCAGGAGCATCCCCGCGTTGCGCAGGTCGGTCTCGACGGCCTCGGCGACCCCGGGGTACTGGACCTTGACGGCGACGTCGCGGCCGTCGTGGAGCGTCGCGCGGTAGACCTGCCCGATCGACGCGGCGGCGACCGGCACGTTGGAGAACGCCGCGAAGTGCTCGTTCAGCGACCCACCGAGATCGTCGATCAAGACCTTCTTCATGTTCTTGAACGGGACCTGCGGCGCGGCGTCGCGCAGGGACGACAGTCGCTCCTTGAACGCCTCGCGCTCGCCCTCGGGGACCATGTCGAAGTCGACGGTGGAGAGCACCTGGCCGAGCTTCATGGCCGCGCCCTTCATCTGGCCGAGCTGCGTGACGAGCTCATCGGCGAGCGCGAGCGCGCGCTTGGCATCGGCGGCCTCGGCCTGGTCGTCGCTGCGCAGCCGGTTGGCGGCCTGGGTTCCGGCCCAGCGCGCGCTCTGCCCGGCGACGAGGCCACCGAAGCGGGCGGTGCGGGCGAGGCGGCTGGTGGGGATCTTGGGCACGAGAGTCCTACGGCGGCGGCGGGACGGGGGCTCATGGCAGAGTAGGCCGCGTGAGTCCGACCCCGCCCGCACCGCTCCTGGCCGTCGATGCGCCCTCGATCCTCTACCGCGCGTTCTACGGTCTGCCCAAGTCCATCACCGGCGCCGACGGGACGCCGGTCAACGCCCTGCTCGGCTTCGCCAACCAGGTGCTCTGGGTCATCGAGCGCCACGCGCCGCGCGCCGTGGTCCTCTGCAGCGGCGCCGAGGCCGCGACGTACCGCACCGACCTCTACGGGGGCTATCACGCCGACCGGCCGCCGGTTCCCGACGAGCTGGCGCCGCAGTGGGCGCTCGCTCCAGAGTTCTTCGGCGCGTTCGGCTGGAGCTGGCACGACGCCGGCGACCTCGAGGCCGACGACCTGCTCGGCGCCTTCGCACGGGCCGAGGTCGAGGCCGGCGGCCGCGCGCTGCTGCTGACCGGCGACCGCGACATGTTCCAGTGCGTGGGGGACGCGGTGACCGTCCTGTACCCGCGCGGCGGCAAGGACGGCCCGGAGCTGGTCGACGCCGCCGGCGTCAAGGCGCGCTACGGCATCAGGCCCGAGCAGGTGCCCGACTTCATCGCGTTGCGCGGCGACCCGTCGGACGGCATCCCGGGCGCCAAGGGCATCGGTGAGAAGACCGCGGGGGAGATCCTGCGCGTCCACGGCGACCTTGAGACCGCCATCGAAAACGCCGCCGCCGAGCGTCCGCGGGTGGCCGCAACGCTCCGGAATCAGGCTGGGGAGCTGCGCGAATACCGCAAGATGGCGACGCTGCAGCCGATCCCAGTGGCATGTCCCTCCGATGCGCCGACCGCCTTCGGCGTGGCCGCCCAGGCCGCGAGCGCGCTCGGCATGGGGCGGCTTGCCGAGCGATTGGAGCGTTTGCACAGGCAGGAGTAACCGGTGCGTGGGCGAACGCAGCGGTGAAGTCCGATGCACCGCCTGCCGATGCTTCAGCGATGATCCTGCCCTTCGTGCGACGCGTCGCCGCCGCCCTGACGGCCGCTGCGCTGGTCGGCGCCGCCCTCGCGGGCACGGCCGCCGCTGCGCCTGCGCCCCCGAAGACGGTCGATCTGGACGCCTCCGGCTGGCAGTACGCCGCCGATCCGCACGACCAGGGCCTGGCCGACGGCTGGGCCGCCGGCCACGGCGGCGCGGCCTGGGCGCCCGTGCGCCTGCCCCACGTCTTCGACGCGCACCCGAGCCAGGCGACGTTCGCCGGCGAGACCGGCTGGTACCGGCTCGCGCTGACCGCCCCGCGGGGGACACCCGCCGGCTTCGGCTGGGGCGTGCGCTTCGAGCAGATCCGCCGCGTGGCCGACGTCTTCCTCGACGGCCGGCGCGTCGCCGGCCACGCCGATCCCTACGCGCCGTTCACCGTCGCGCTCCCGGCGCTCTCGGACGGCCGGCCGCACGAGCTCGTCGTCCGCGCCGACAACCACAAGGCCAAGGAGCCGCGCGAAGGCTGGTGGAACTGGGGTGGCATCACGCGCCCGGCGCAGCTCGTCGCGCTCGGCTCGCTGGTCACTCACGACGCCGGCTTCCTGCCGCGCCGCCGGTGCGACGCGGACGGCAACCGCTGCTCCTGGAGCGTCCTGGTCGACGCAGTGGTCGAGAACCGGGGGGCCAGGACCGTCACGCCGCGGCTCGCCGGACGGCTGAGCGACCCCGACGGCCGGCCGGCCGGCCACGCGACCGCGACCGCGCGGCCGCTGGCCCCGGGCGAGCGCGCCCGCGTCCGGTTCCCGATCGCGGTCAGCGGCGATGCCCGGCTCTGGGGCCCGGGCCACGCCCAGCTCTACGGCGCGGCGCTGGACACCGTCGCGCCCAGCGGCGTCCAGCAGTCAGACCGCGCCCGCATCGGCCTGCGCACGATCAGCGTCCGCGACGGCCTCCTGGAGCTCAACGGCAAGCCGATCGAACTGCGAGGCGCCTCGATCCAGGAGGACGTCGACGGCCACGGCCCCGCCCTGACCGACGCCGACGTCGCGGGGATCGTCGACCAGCTCAAGACCGTCGGGGCGAACGTGACGCGCGCCCACTACGCGCTGGACGAGCGGCTGCAGCGCGCCCTCGACGCCGCCGGCATCCTCGTCTGGACCCAGGCCCCGATCTACCACCGCGACCAGCTCCTGAAGACCGCCGCGCAGCGCGACGTGGCGCTGAGCACGGTCCGCGCCGCCGTGCTGGCCACCCGCAACCACCCGTCGACGATCACGCACTCGGTCGCCAACGAGCTGTCGGTCGTCCCCGACCAGGTCCCCGGCACCGCGGCGTTCCTGCGCGACGCCCGCGCGCTCACCGTCGATCTCGACCCCACGCTCCCGACCAGCGTCGACACGCTGAGCTATCCCGGCTTCCCGCGCCAGAGCGCCTACGCGGCGTTCGACCTGCTCGGCATCAACAGCTACTTCGGCTGGTACCCCGGCAAGCCCGGGCACTCCACTGCCGACATCCGCTCGCTGGCGCCCTACCTGCGCGGGATGCGCGCGATGTACCCGCACACCGGGCTGGTGCTGACGGAGTTCGGCGCCGAGGCGACGATGACCGGCCCGGCGACCGAGAAGCAGACCTACGCCTTCCAGGAGGTCTACACGCGCGACGTGCTGGCCGCCGTCAAGGCGGCGCCGACGCTGAGCGGCGCGATCTACTGGACGCTGCGCGAGTTCGCGGTCAAGCCCAAGTGGGACGGCGGCGCGAACCTCAACGCGGCCGACCGCAGCGCGATCCACCACAAGGGCCTCATCACCTACGACGGGCGCCCGAAGCCCGCCTGGAACGCGCTGCGTGACGACATCCGCGCGACACCGCTGGTGCGGGGCGACGCCGACGTGGCGCTCGCGCTGCACACGCGGGTGCCCGACGGTGCGCGGGGCGGCGTCGGCGCGGGGCTGGCCCTCGCCATCCTCATCGCCCTGGGGGCGTTCCTGCTCGTCGACGTCTGGGCGTTCCTGGGCTGGCGCCGGGCGATCCTCGCCGACGACCGCGACACGCGAGAGCGCCGCCGCCACGGCCGTGGCGCGCCGTTCGGCGAGCCGGCCGACGTGCCGGCGCTGCGCATCGTGGCCTAGGGAACGCTGGCCCAGAGGGCCAGGTTCCCTTGCGGGTGTTCGCCCAGGGGGCGAAACCCGCGGCGGCGTAGGGACCCACGCTCCTCGGGGAACACTGGCCCAGAGGGCCAGGTTCCCTTGCGGGTGTTCGCCCAGGGGGCGGAACCCGCGGCGGGGTAGCAGACCCACGGGCCTAGGCTAGAAGCTCGTGCTGCCGGGGTCCCGGCGCGTGTTCCAGGCCGTCTGGCCGCGCCGGCGGCGCACGACGTAGACCAAGCCGGTCGCCACGAGGACGCTGACGATGAACGAGCCCGCGCCGCGGCCGGCGATGGCGGTCATGACCAGGCCGGCGATGAGCGACGCCGCGAGGCCGATGCCGACCGTCGCCCAGATGCTCATGGGATCGGGGCCGGGAAGCGCCAAGCGGCCGAGGGCGCCGACGATCAGGCCGGAGAAGAACAGCAGGATGAGGTAGAGCAGGAGGCCCATGGCCGTGGGGTACCCGGGCGGGGGCGCCGTGATGCGGCGCGCCCCGCTCAGTGCGCGGTCGTGCCCTCGCGGCCGTAGGAGTCCGAGAGGCGGACGACGTCGTCGAGCTCCGGCGTGGAGACCTCCAGGACGTCGGCGGTCTCGATCGCCTCGATCGTGTGGATCTCGCCCGGCTGGTTGCGCCACGTGTACCCGGGACCGATCTCGATCTCGGTCAGGTCGTCGGTGCTCGTGCCCTTGACGAGCTTGAGCCGGCCCGAGAGCAGGTAGTTGCTCTCGTCCTTGCGGTCGTGGTACTGCAACGAGAGGCGATGCCCGGCCTCCACGTGCAGGATCTTGCCCGCGTAGCGGTCGGTGAGGGCGTACCAGAGCTCGTGGCCCCAGGGCTTTTCGACGCGTCGGGGGAGATCCATGATCTCGGCCTCTACCGGTTTGTGGCCCATCAAGGGGTGAACTTGACGTTGATGACGTCCCCGTCGCGCATCACGTAGTCGCGACCCTCCAGGCGCAGGGTGCCGCGGTCTCGCGCGCCGGCGAAGCCGCCTGCCTCCAGCAGCGCGTCCCAGCCGATGACCTCGGCGCGGACGAAGCCCTTCTGGATGTCGGTGTGGATCTGGCCGGCCGCGTGCCAGGCGGTCAGGCCGTCGCGCAGGTGCCAGGACTGGGCGATCGTGCCCTCCCCGGCGGTGAAGAACGAGTTGAGCTTCAGGAGGTCGAACGCCCCCTGGGCCACCCGGTCCAGACCGGAGTCGCTGACCCCGAGGTCTTCGCGCATCGCGGCGGCGTCCTCATCGTCGAGCTCCGAGAGCTCGGCCTCCAAGCGACTGGAGACCGCGACGACGCCGGCGCCGTCGGCGGCGGCGTGCTCGGCGATCGCGGACGGGATCTCGTCAGTGCCCTCGTCGACGTTGACGACGAACAGCACCGGCTTGGCCGTCAGCGGGCTGAGGTTGCGCAGCGCGCTGGGCGCCGTGTCGGGCACCGGGATGCCACGCACCGGCTTGCCGGCCTGCAGCGCGTCGATGACCTCTCGCAACCAGCGCTCCTCCGCTGCTGCTTCCTTGTCACCGCCCTTGGCCTGCTTGGCGACGCGCTCGACGCGGCGCTCGGCCTGCTCGAGGTCGGCGTAGATCAGCTCGGTCTCGATCGTCTCGACGTCGCGTGCCGGGTCGACCGAGCCCTCCGAATGCAAGATGGAGGAGTCGGTGTGCGCCCGGACGACGTGGACGATCGCGTCGGTCTCGCGGATGTTGGCCAGGAACTTGTTGCCCAGGCCCTCGCCCTCGGAGGCGCCCTTGACGAGCCCCGCGATGTCGTGGAAGGCGATGGTGTCCCACACGATCTCCGAGGACCCCAGCAGCGCCGCGACCTGGCTCATGCGCTCGTCGCGCACGGGGACGATCGCCACATTGGGCTCGATCGTCGTGAACGGGTAGTTCGCCGCCTCCGCGCCCGCCTTGGTCAGCGCGTTGAACAGCGAGGACTTGCCCGCGTTGGGCATGCCGACGATGCCGACCTTCATCGAGTAGCTCCTCCTACGAGCGTGCCGAGCAGCGCGCCCGCGAGAATGTCCGAGGGGTAGTGGACGCCGAGGTAGACCCGGCTGGCGGCCATCGCGGCCGCGAGCGGGTACAGGACCCTGCCGCCCAGAAGGGGTGCGTAGCCGCGGGCCGCGGCGAACGAGGACGACGCGTGCGCCGAGGGGAAGCTCAGTTGCGTCGGCGTCGCCACGAGCTGCGGGAGGTCCGCCAACACGGGGCGTGGGCGCCGCGCGACAAGTTTGACCGCGGTGTTGATCCCGTAGGCCGCGGCGACGCCCGCAAGCGCGCGCGTCCAGCGTGAACGCCGGGGCGCGTCCAGCACAACCCCCGCCGCACCGACGACCAGCCACAACGCCGCGTGCTCGCCCGTTTTGGAGAAGACCTTGATGGCACGTTCGGCGCCAGGGTCGTGCGCGTGCGTGCGCGCGATCCGGAACAGCTGAAGGTCGGCGCGCGCGACGGCGACGCCGACGGGCCCGGCGGCCAGGCGCGCCCGCAGGGAGCGGCGCGCCGCAGGCTCGGGAGCCGCGCGCGGCGGCGTGGCGGCGGCGGCGTTCACGGCCCGCAACGGTAGAGCGTCGCGGGCCGTCAGCGCCGTGCGCCAGACGTCACTCGGTCAAGCTCGACGCCATGGCGCAGGCGCTCGAGGTCCACTGACCGCACCAACTCGCACGCGTCGGGCTCGCCGCATATGGGTCCACCGCCACGATCGTGCATCGCCGCCACCCGGAGGTCGTCGTTCAGCAAGGGCACGTGTCGCAGCCCCGGACCGCTCGACGGTGTGCCGAAACGGTACACGACTGCGTCATCCTCCTAAGGGCAGTGTGCGTCGGTCGCAAACAGTCCCCAATCTCTTGCATGGACAGCGCGATACAGCATCAACGCGTGTGTCCCCCAACCTCAGCTGCCGATGCCGAAGCCCACGCGCTGCTCGTCCTTCTCCACGCGGAGCCACAGGACGTGCTGGAGGTTCAGGCGGATCGAGCCGTCCTCGGCCTCGACGTCGTGCCAGCCCTCGCTGCCGAGCGCGTCGCGGAGGCGCGCCAGCTCGTTGTCGCTCACGCGGGTCGCCAGGGGCGGGCTGGCCTGGAAGCCGATGGAGATGCGCTGAACCATGCCGCAGAGCCTACCCGCCCTCAGTGGGCGGCCGGCTCGACGATCTCGGTCAGCACGCCGCCGCTGGCCGCGGGGTGCAGGAACGCGACGCGCGAACCGCGGATGCCGATGCGCGGGGTCTCGTCGATCAGGCGCGTGCCGGCGGCCTTCAGGGCCTCCAGCGCGGCGTCGATGTCGGCCACCTGGTAGGCGACGTGATGGAGGCCCGGACCCTTCTTGGCCAGGAACTTGCCCACCGGCGTGTCAGGACCCAGGGGCGCGAGCAGCTCGACGTGGTTCTCGCCCACGTCGAGCAGGACCGCCTCGACGCCCTGCTCGGCGACCGTCTCGCGATGGACGAGCGTCATCTCGTACGTCGTCTCGTACAGGGTGATGGCGGCGTCGAGGTCCTCGACGGCGACGCCCACGTGATCGATGCGCGCGAACATACGCGCGGACCCTACCGTCACCCTCCGGAGCCCGATCCCCTGATGCCCCCGCTCATCCGCGCCGCCCGCCGCCTCCCGTCCTCCACCGCCGGGCTCCTCGTCGCGGGCGCGCTCGTGGTCGCCGGCTGCGGCAGCGGCGGCGGCAGCGGCGCGACCACGACGGCCCCCACCGCGCGGATGCTGCAGGGCCCGGGCGCGAGCTGGGCCGGGCTCACGCCGCACGACCGCCGCGCGGCCATCAAGGCCTGCCGGCTGCAGACCGCGGTGTCGGCCGCCCGCGAGGAGGGTGCGTCGACCGCGCCGTTCTACAGCGACCGCTACCGCGCGATCGAGCAGGTGGCCGACGGCAAGCTGGGCCCGGCGCTCGATCGCTGGTTCACGAACCCGGCTCACGACCGCGAGGCGGTCCAGCAGGGCTGCACGACGCTGGCGCGCGGGCTGTCGAACGTCGACGCGGTCGCCCGCCGCCCGCACGTGTCCTTCGCCCTGCCGGTGACCACCGGTGACGGCCCGTTCACGCTCAAGGTCGACGAGCCGACCGCCGAGCTCCTCGGGCGGATCACCCCTACAGGGACGCGCGTGAGCCTGGAGCGCCCCGCCGACCGCTCGCGGACGACCGCCACGTGGACGATCCGCCGCCAGGACGACACCGTTCGGATCGCGCTGCGCAACATCCCGCTGGGCGTCTCCTACGTCCGGGTCGTCGTCGACGGGCCCGGCGGGCGCGCCGGGCGCCTGCTGGTCCTCACCCGCGAGCGCGCGTCGCGCCTGGGCCCGGCCCGCACGTTCCGGCCGATCGCGCTCCACGGCACCGGCTCGCGCACGCTGCCGGTGATGCTCATCCCGGTCCGCGCGGTGGCGACGGTCCAGACCGACGGCACCCCGCTGGCGCTCGTGACCGACCACACGCTCCTGCTGGCCCACGACGCCGGCCGCACCGGCCCGAGCCCGATCAGCCCCGGCGCCTATCGCGCCGTGCGCGTCGCGGCCGCGGGCCCGTGGACGCTGAAGATCGCTCCGGCGACGCCCTGAGGGGCGCGCTCCGGCGGGCTACGCCGCGCTGTCGTCCTCGCCGCCCGGGTGGGGCAGCGGGGTGACGGCGGCGATGCGGGGGCGCTCCGGGGGTGCCGGCACGGCGTAGGGGCGGCGCCGGACCACGGGCGGGACGCCGGCCATGATCACGTCGATCTCGCCGCGGTCGAGCGTCTCCCGGTCCAGCAGCGCCGTGGCGATCTCCTCGAGCTTGGCGCGGTGGCTGCTGATGAGGTCATACGCGGCGCGCTGCGCCTCGTAGGCCAGCTCCTGCTGCTCCTCGTCGCGGATGCGGCGGGTGAGGTCGGAGACGATGTTGGCGTCGGTCACCGCGCGCACGCCGGCGGTGGCGGTGCCCATGGAGAACTCGTGCACCATCGCGTGCGTGATCTCGGCGACGCGGTGCAGGTCGTTGGCGGCGCCGGTCGTGAC
>JAWVGD010000287.1:0-2532 GCA_033855515.1 Baekduia sp. | reverse complement strand
CGATCGTCGCGCGCGGGCCCGCCGACGGCGTGTTGTCGTCCTTGAACGAGCTGGCACCGTCGTGGGCCGCGGTCGCGCTGCTGCTCGGCGGCGTGTGGCTGGCCGCGATCGTCCTGGTGGCCGTGTGCTCGGCGCTGCCGGCGTGGCGCGCCACGCGCCGCACGCCTGCGGCGCTGCTGCGCGGCGGCGACGTCGCCTCGCCGCGGGAGGGCCGGCCGCCGCCACGGCGCGGGCGACGCCCGGCGCGGGGCGGGCTCGCCGCGCTCGGCGCCCGGCTGGTCGTCACGCGCCGCGCACGGTTCGCGGCGGTCGTGGCGGTGCTGGGCACCGCGGCGAGCGTCGTCCTGCTCCTGCTGGCGCTCGCCTCGCTGCTGCAGGCGCTGCGTGACGACCCGGCGACGCTGGGCAAGCGCTATCAGCTGACCGCGCGGCTGGCGCCCGAGGCGGCCGGTGCCGTCGAGGCGATCCCCGGCGTGGCGGCGGCCGCGCCGCGGTTCTCGGTGCCTGCGGTGAGCGCGTCGTCGCTGGGCTCGCCGCTGACCTTGATCGCCTACCCGGGCGATCACACGCGATTCGAGGCGCCGCCGCTGGCCTCGGGCCGGCGCATCCGTGGGCCGGGCGAGGCGGAGGTCGGGCTCGGCCTGGCCGACGCGCTCGGGCTGCGGCCTGGGTCGACGCTCGCCGTCCAGCCCGGCGCCCCCCGCGAGGCGCGCTTCCGCGTCGTCGGCGTCGTCCGCGCGCTGCAGAACGAGGGACGCGTCGCGTACGTGCAGCCCGATCGCCTCGCGGCCACCGGAGCGGAGTTGAGCG
This sequence comes from Baekduia sp., assembly GCA_033855515.1. Taxonomy (GTDB): domain Bacteria; phylum Actinomycetota; class Thermoleophilia; order Solirubrobacterales; family Solirubrobacteraceae; genus Baekduia. The sequence continues at coordinate 1,722 of JAWVGD010000287.1, read as the reverse complement.
GCCCGGTGGTCCTGCGCCTGCGGCCCGGCGCAGACCGGGCGCGCGTCGGCCGCGGGCTGCGCGCCCTCGGCGCCCAGCCCGACGCGGTGCTCGGCGCGACCGGCGACAACGGCGCGTTCCTGGACGTCCTCGCAGGGCTGCTGCGGATCGTCGCCGGCGCGGTCGCGCTCGTGTGCCTGCACGCGCTGGTCAGCGCGCTGGCGCTGACGGCCCGCGAGCGCCGCGGGGCCGTCGCGACGCTCCGTGCCGCGGGCGCCGACGCGCGGGCGCTGCGCCGCCTGCTCGGTGGCGCGGCGGGCGCCGTCGTCGTGCCGGCCGTCGCGGTCGCCGTCGCGCTGGAGGCGATCGTGCTGGCGCCCTTGGTCGCTCATCTCGCCGCGGGCTACGCCGACCTCCCGCTCGGCGCGACCGGCGGCCAGATCGCCCTCGTGGCGGGCGCGCTGCTGGCCATCTCCTGGATCGCCGCGTGGTTGACGGGCCGCCGCCTCGTGCGCGAGCCCGTGGTGGCGGGCCTGCGGGAGGAGGCGTGACCGGGCGGCCGCACACGCGCCGCGAGCTGCTGGCCGCCGCCGCGAGCGCGACGGCCGCCGCGCTGCTGGCCGGGTGCGGCGGCACGGGCGCCGCGACGCCGGGCTCCACGCTGCTGCGGACGCTCGTCGACCCCGACGGCGACGGGCTCCTGCACCGCGGCCCGGGCCTGCCGCTGACCGACCGCACCGAGCTGGCCCCGCGGGCGGCGCCGGGTACGCCGCTGGCCGCGCTGGCCCAGATCTCCGATCTCCACGTCCGCGACGCGCAGTCGCCCGGGCGGGTGGCGTTCCTGGACCGGCTCGGGCCGCGGCTCGGCTCGGCGTTTCGCTGGCACGAGACGCTGACGGCCCACGTCGTCGCCGCGACCATCGAGGCCGTCAACGCCGCGCGGCCGGGCGCGGTCCTGGTGACCGGCGACCTCGTCGACTCCGCCCAGCGCAACGAGCTCGACTGGGCGCTCGGCCTGCTCGGCGGCGCGACGATCCGGCCCGACTCGGGGCGCCGCGGCTACCGCGGCGTGCAGGCCGAGTCGATCGCCGACCCGCTGTACTACCGGCCCGACGTCGATGCCCCGCGGCATCCCGGTCTGCTGGCGCGCGCCGTGCGGCCGATTCGCAGCCCCGGCCTGAACGCCCCGTGGCACCCGGTGCTGGGCAACCACGACATCCTGGTCGCCGGCGAGGTCGCGCCCACCGCGGCGACGCGCGCCGCGGCCACCGGGAACCGGCTGCTCGTCACGCCGTCGGCCGACCTCCTGCGCCGGCTGGGCGGCGCCCAGCCGACGCGCGCCCAGATCGACCAGCTGCTCACCGCGGGCCTGACGGGCGACGCGCTGCGGGTGTCGCCCGACCCCGCTCGCACGCAGCTCGACGCCGGCGCCGTGGTCGCCCGGCTGCAGCGCGCGGGCGCCGGCGCGTCGAGCGCCGGCGGACGCCTCGACTACGGCGTCGGCGCGGCCGACGCGCTGCGCGTCATCGTCCTGGACCTCGTGCGGCGCGACGCGGGCTCGGGCGGCCTCGTCACGCCCGCGACGCTCGCGACGCTGCAGCGCGAGCTGGCGGGGGCCGGCAACCGCTACATCCTGATCGCCTGCCACCAGCCGCTGGACGCGACGGCGGGCGGCGGCGCGGTGTTCGACCTGCTCGACGCGGACCCCCGTGTCGTCGCGGTCGTGGCCGGCCACACGCACCG
>JAWVGD010000286.1:0-5726 GCA_033855515.1 Baekduia sp. | reverse complement strand
GGAGATCGCGGGCCTCGACGACGATGCCCGCGCCGCCGCCATCCGCGACCGCGGCCGCGAGGCCGAGCAGCGCGCCCGCCGCGCACAGGCCCTGGTCAGGATCACGCAGCTGGCGCTGCTCGCCGCGCGTGGCAAGCTCGACGGCGCCAAGGAGTGGATCGGCAACTTCGTCGAGACCGGCGAGAAGTTGGTGGTCTTCACCCGCCACCGCGAGATCGGCGACGCGTTGTTGGAGTCCTTTCCCGGCGCGGCCTGCGCGACGGGCCGCCTCGACGCCGACGGCCGCGCCGCCGAGGTGCAGCGGTTCCAGTCCGACGACGCGTGCCGCCTGATCGTCTGCTCGCTGGACGCCGCCGGCGTCGGGCTGACGATGACCGCCGCGTCCAACGTCGCGTTCGTCGAGCTGGGCTGGACGCCGGCGGCCCACGACCAGGCCGAGGATCGCGTGCACCGCATCGGCCAGGAGGAGGCCGTCACCGCCTGGTACCTGCTCGCCGCCGACACCATCGACGAGCGGATCGCGGCGGTGATCGACCGCAAGCGCGAGCTGGTCCGGGCCGCGACCGACGGCACCCCCGCCGGCCAGGAGGCGGTGCTCGACGAGCTGCTGGACTGGCTGTCGCAGGACCGGAGCGCCGGCGATGCAGGTGGCACACCGGCTCTCCTTGATTCTGCGGGAGACGCACAGATTTCCGGCCGTCAAGCACCCTGAACCACGCTCGCGGCCCGACGCCGTCGAGCGGGTTCCGGCGGTGTGGCCTCGGGGTACCGCACGAGGACCGCGACCCGACAGCGAGCGATGGAGCTCTACGGACGATGGCTGGTGCTGCAGGAGCCGGGCGTTGATGGATCCGATCGGCACGATCGCCTGCGTCGCCTCGACCGTCCGGCTGCCAGGCAGCAGGGAGCAGCTCTTCCACCTCTGGCTGCCGTTCGGCTTCCTCGGGGTGATCGCTTGGTCGGTCTGGTTCATCCGTCGCGCGCTCACCGCGCTGTACCGGCCGGCCGCGGGTGACCACTATGAGCCGGTCACGGTCGTCGCCCCCTGCTTCCGTGAGCACCACCTGGTCCTCCGAGCGGCGGTCCGCTCATGGCTGGCCGCGGGAGCCGAGGACGTCGTGCTCGTCTTCCCGCTCGACGAGGAGGAGAACCGCGTCCGTGCCGCCACCGCCTTCGCCGGCGACCCGCGGGTGCGCTTCGCGGCCACCGGCAACCCGGAGAAGCGCTACGGCCTGAGCGTCGGCATCCGCGCGGCACGGGCGGGCATCGTCGTCCTCAGCGACTCCGACACGCTGTGGGAGCGCGACCTGCTGCGCAACCTGCTCAAGCCGTTCTCGGACCCGCGCGTGGGCGGCGTCGGGACGCGCCAGCGCGTGATCGACGCCAAGAGCTCGGTCTGGCGTCGTGCCACCGACTGGATGCTCGACGCCAAGTACCTCACGTACATCCCCGCGATGGCGCGCTCGGGCGGCGTCTCGTGCCTGTCGGGCCGGACGGTGGCCTACCGTCGCTCCGTCCTGTTGGAGGTGCTGCCCGGCCTGACGAACGAGACGTTCTTCGGCCGGCGGTGCATCTCCGGCGACGACGGCCGGCTCACGTGGCTCGTGCTCAACAAGGGGTACAAGACCACGTACCAGGAGAACGCCGTCGCCTGGACGATGATGCCCGACACGGCGCGCGGCTTCTTCATGCAACGCATCCGCTGGTCGCGCAACGCCTGGCGCTGTTACCTGCGCGCCATCGGCAGCGGCTGGCTGTTCCGCCAGCCCCTCATCACCCGCGTGTCGGTGCTGCAGGGGCTGCTTGCGCCCTTCTCGCTGTCCATCGGGTTCGTCTTCGTAGGCCTGACGATCGCGCGGGGCGACCTGGTTGCCGCGGCGGTCTGGCTCGCGTGGATCACGACCGGACGCGGCATCCGTGCGATCGACCACCTGCGGCAGACGCCACGCGACATCGTCCTCCTGCCGTTCATGACGGCGCTGATCCTCGGCGCGATGACCGTCGTGCGCTTCTACACGGCCCTCACGATGAACCGCCAGGCGTGGATCACGCGCCGGGTCGACGGCACCGAGGCCGAGGGCCAGGGCGCGGAATCCCTGCACATCTCGCTCGACCATCAGCTCGGGGTGGTCGTCGCGCTCACCGGAGCCGACGATGTGGGCGAGCGCTAGTGGGTCGGCCGGGAACGTTCGCCATTTCCGGCGAAACGTTTTCGGCCGGCCCACTAGGGCGCGGATCGGCGCGCTGACGGCAGCGGCCCTGCTCTGGTCGGCCACGCCTGCCGGGGCGGTGCCGGGCGACCCCGGGCGGGCGTCGACGGGCGACCCGCGCGACGTGATCGCCCGGCAGATCGACGCGGCGGTGGGGGCGGCCGCCGACGTGCCTCCCCAGGGCGCCGTCGCCGTCGCCGTCACGCTGGCCGGCGTGCCGGCCGTCGTCGTCGGTCGCGACGCGACGCTGGCCGACGTCGCTGCGGCCGTGCCCGCGGCAGTGCACCAGCCGGCCCCCGGGCTGTGGGCGGTCGACCGGCTGCTGGTCGTGACGCGCGGTGCGACCCTGACCATCGCCGCGCCGGCCGTTCGGGAGCTGCGTCTGCTGTCGCAGGCCGGCCAGTTCGCCACGATCGTCGCCCGCGACGCGAACCTGCGCATCGTCGGCGAACGCTCGTGGCGCCTGGTCGTACGATCGTGGGACGTCGCCACGACCTCACCCGACACCTCGCTCGCCGACGGGCGCGGCAGCCTGTCGGTTCGTGGCGGGGGACGCCTCGACGCCACGGACGTCAGCTTCGAGGACTTGGGATTCTTCGAAGGCAGGGTGTCGGGCGTCGCCGCCACTGCGGCACGACTCCTGGACGGCAGCGACCCGCCGCTGACCGCCCGGCCAACCGGCTCGCTGACGCATTCGCGCTTCGTGCGCAACCTGTTCGGCGCCTACACCTACGAGGCGTTCGGGATGGCCTGGGTCGACAACGCGTTCGTGCACAACCGCGTCTACGGGCTCGACCCCCACGACAACTCCGACGGCTTCCTGATCGAGAACAACCTGGCGGCCTACAACGGCCGCCACGGGATCATCCTGTCGCGCTTCTGCGACGACGACGTCATCCGGCGCAACCGGGTGCTCTCCAACGGCGTGCACGGCATCGTCCTCGACGACGGCCACGACGCCGATGGTCCGTCGGACCGCAACATGGTCGTCGGCAACGTCGTCCGCGGCAACGCGCGCGCCGGGATCTGGATCGAGGGGTCGAGCCAGAACCGGATCATCGGCAACCGCGTCGACGGCCAGCGCTACGGCGTGCTGATCCAACCAGGATCGTCGGGCAACGTCGTGGGCGACAACGTCATCGCCGACTCCGGCGACTACGGGGTCTTCGTCAACGGCGGCCCGGTCACCGACGTCGCGGGCAACGCCATCGCCCGGGCCGGCACCGGCGTCCGCCTGCGCGAGACGTCGCGCTCGCTGGTGACGGGGAACGTCATGGTGAGGATGCGCGACCATGGCGTGAAGATCGACGGGTCGCGTGGACCGGCGCAGACGGGCATCGTCCTGGCGCACAACCGGATCAGCGGGAGCGGACCGTCGCCGATCCTGTCGGACGCAGGACCGGGCGACGTCGACCTCCACGCCAACACGGCGCGCTGGAACTACCCGCGGGCGCACGACATCGCGGCCGCCATGGGTGCGTTCGTCGGGCCCGGCCTCTGGGCGCTGCTGTTCGCCACCGTCGTCTTCGGCCCCGTGCCGTTCCTGCTGATCGCACGCCTGCCGCGAAGGCGCCGATGAGGTGGGCGACCTCCACAGCCTTGGCGGTGACGATGGCGGTGGCGCTGGCTGCCTACGGAGCGGCCCGATACGTGGACGATCCGCGGGATCAGGTGACACGTCCCGACGACGCGAGGCTGCGGGCGTTGGTCGTCGTCACCAAGAAGGGGCACCCGACGCACCCGACCTGGTACCACGACGCGCAGGTGGTCGAGCGCGGCGGGATCGTCACCGTCGCCTGGAACGGCATCGGCGAGACGCGGGCCGCGCAGGTCCGGGCCGACGACCTCGCGTTGCTCTCGAAGGTGCGCCTGAGCGAGGCGCCGTTGGGTGGGGTGAGCGACTCCACCGGGACCGACACGAACCGCCATGACGTCCCGGCCGTGGTGGCCGATGCGGCGGGACGCCTGGAGTTCCTCTACGGCGGCGGGTCGCTCGCCGCGCGCGGTCCCGACAACGACGGTCCATACGTGCGCGGCGGCTCGGTGCCGAACGCGATCGACCGACTCACTGCTGAGAAGAAGCTCGCGATCGGCGGCGGCGCGGCCTTCGACTTCGAGGCCGCCACCGACGCCGCGGGCACCGTGCACGTCATCGGCCAGCACGGGCGCGGGCGGACGGGCGCGCTCGTCGAGCTGCGGTTGGGCCGGGACGGCACATGGCTCCCGGCGCGCGTGCTGATCGAGGGCGGCTTCCAACCCGGCGGCTGCGTCCTGGACGGCCGCGCGCGGGGATGCAACCGCTTCGCGATCGCCCGGCTGGCGGCCGACCCCGCGACGGGGCGTCTCCACCTCGTGTGGGGGTGGTCGGAGGATTCCCTCTCGGGCAAGTGCCGGACCGACGCGGGGTTCTGCGACCACGACCTGCTGTACGCCTACTCCGACGACGGCGGGGAGAGCTGGCACAGCGCGGGCGGCGGCGCGACGGTGCGCGTGTCAGACGGTCCGCTGCAGGCCGACGCGGCCCCGTTCCGCGTGGTGCGCGGCCACGTCGGTCTCTTCAAGGCGGTCGCGGTGGGGCCGGCCGGTCCGCTGGTGCTCTATACGAGGTTCGGCGGCCGAGGTCCGTCGCTGATGGCGGCGCGCCTGGTCGGAGGGCGCTGGCGGACGGCGCAGGTCGCGGCGTCGCCGAGCCGCGGCGCCACGTGGAAGGGCTCGCTCGTCCTGCGCGGTGGGAGCGCCTACAGCCTGTGGACCCCGACCGGTGGCGCCATCCACCGCTTCACGTCTGCCGACGGCGTCGCCTGGCGGCACGCCGTCGTCTATCGCGGCCCGGCCTGGTCGCTGACCGGCGCGCCGTCCACGCGGCCGCACGAGCAGCTCCTGTTGTGGCGCGGGCGGCAGCAGGGCGGTCGCAGCTGGGTGATGCTCGGCGCGGCGTCGGCACCGTAGGTGACGGCCATCGGGCCGTGGTCCATCGCCCGGGGTCCTCGCGCGCCGCCTGGGCAGCGATGGGCGGCGGCCGCTCGCCCCACAGCCCATCGATGAGCCGTTCGCCGACGCTCGCCGGCTGGCGCCCGGAGAGGCAGGCGCCGGCGACCCCGGTCTTTGCCGGGTCCGACCCCAGGGTTGGGCGCGGGCCGTTGCCGGTCCGGGGGCGCGCGACTACGGTGCCGCCCATGTTTCGCACCCGCCTCCCGGCGCAGGCCATCGGCGGTGTGGTCGCCGCCACGCTCCTCCTCGCGGCCGCCGGATCCGGCGCCGGCGCGGCGTCGGCCGCGCCGTGGGCGCCGGTCGGCACCAGCGGCCAGCTGAACGTCTCCGACAACGTCGGCCTGGCCCGGACGAGCGACGGCGTCCTGCACGTCGCCTGGTTTCGCCGTACGCCCGAAGGCCTCTACGACACGCTGCAGACGCCGATCGCGGCGGCGGGCACGGCGGGCACGGCCGTGCCCATCGTGACGGGGTGGGCGAGCGTCGAGGGTCCGTCGCTGGTCGGCCAGGGCACCTCGCTGTCGG
>JAWVGD010000285.1:0-5571 GCA_033855515.1 Baekduia sp. | reverse complement strand
GCGTGCGAGCGCTGCACGGGCCTGGGCTCGCAGATGGAGATCGACCCGCTGATGGTCGTCCCGGACCCGTCGGTGTCGCTCGGCGAGGGCGCGATCGCGCCGTGGGCCAACAGCGCGTCGAACTACTACGAGCAGATCACCGAGGCGATCGCCGAGAAGTACCGGATCGACATGGAGAAGCCCTGGGGGCAGCTCGCGGCCAAGCACCAGGACCTGTTCCTGCACGGCACCAACGGCGACCGGATCGAGATCTCCTACCGCAACCGCTACGGCCGGCGGCGGGCGTACTCCACGCGGTTCGAGGGGATCATCTCCAACCTCGAGCGGCGCTATCGCGAGACGGACTCCGAGGGCGTCCGCGAGAAGATCGAGGAGTACATGTCGCTCGTGCCGTGCCCGGTGTGCAAGGGCGCGCGCCTGCGGCCCGAGTCGCGCGCCGTGCTCGTCGGAGGGGTCGCGATCCACGAGTTCACCGCGCTGTCGGTGCGGCGGGCGCTGGCCTGGCTGGACGAGGTCGAGCTCAGCGAGACCGAGCGCCACATCGCGCGGCTCATCTTCCGCGAGATCCGCGAGCGGCTGCAGTTCCTGGAGAACGTCGGCATCGGCTACCTGTCGATGGAGCGCGCCGCCGCGACGCTCTCGGGCGGCGAGGCGCAGCGGATCCGCCTGGCCACGCAGATCGGCTCGGCGCTGGTGGGCGTGCTGTACGTGCTCGACGAGCCGTCGATCGGCCTGCACCAGCGCGACAACACGAAGCTGATCGGGACGCTGGAGCGCCTGCGCGATCTCGGCAACACCGTGTTGGTGGTCGAGCACGATGAGCAGACCATGCACGCGGCCGATCACGTCATCGACATGGGTCCGGGCGCGGGCGAGCACGGCGGCAAGGTCGTCGCGCAGGGCACTGCTGCGCAGATCATGAAGGTCAAGGGGTCACTGACCGGCCAGTTCCTGGCGGGCACGCGGCGCATCGAGGTTCCGGCGAAGCGGCGCGTGCCGAGCGGGTACGTCGAGATCCGCGGCGCTTCGCAGAACAACCTCAAGAAGGTCGACGTCCAGGTGCCGCTGGGCGTCATGACGTGCGTCACCGGCGTGTCCGGCTCGGGCAAGTCGACGCTGGTCAACGAGGTGCTGTTCAAGGCGGTGGCCAACAAGCTGCACCGCGCGCGGCAGCGGCCGGGCGCGCACACCGCCGTGCTCGGTCTGGACCAGGTCGACAAGATCATCCAGATCGACCAGTCGCCCATCGGCCGGACGCCGCGGTCCAACCCGGCGACCTACACGGGGCTGTTCGACGTCATCCGCGATCTCTTCTCCAAGACGCCGGAGGCCAGGACCCGCGGGTACAAGCCGGGCCGGTTCTCCTTCAACGTCAAGGGTGGGCGCTGCGAGGTCTGCCGCGGCGACGGGCAGATCAAGATCGAGATGCACTTCCTGCCCGATGTCTACGTGCCGTGCGAGCAGTGCCACGGCAAGCGCTACAACCGCGAGACCCTCGAGGTGCGGTTCAAGGGCAAGACGATCGCCGACGTGCTCGACATGCCCGTCGAGGAGGCCGTCGAGTTCTTCCAGCACATCCCGAAGATCCACCGTCGGCTGGCGACGCTGGGCGATGTCGGGCTGGGCTACATCCGTCTCGGCCAGCCGGCGACGACGCTGTCGGGCGGCGAGGCGCAGCGCGTGAAGCTCGCGACCGAGCTGTCGAAGGTCGCCACCGGCCGGACGCTTTACATCCTCGACGAGCCGACGACCGGTCTGCACTTCGCCGACGTCCAGCGGTTGCTGGAGGTCCTGCACCGGCTCGTGGACGCCGGCAACTCGATCGTCGTCATCGAGCACAACCTGGACGTCATCAAGACGGCCGACCGCCTGATCGACATGGGGCCCGAGGGCGGGGAGGAAGGCGGCGTGGTCGTCGCCGTCGGCACGCCGGAGGAGGTCGCGGGCACGCCCGGCTCCCACACCGGCGAGTTCCTGGCCGCGCTGGTGACGCCCCAGGCGCCGGCCAAGGCCAAGCGGACGCGTTCGCCGCGCAAGAAGGTGCCCGCAGCGGCCTGAGCGGGCGCGGCGGGTTGGGCCTGCGGGGGCGCAGGCGCCTGGTGGCGTCCGCGGGGCGGCGCAACGCCGCGCCGAGAACTCCGACGCGCCCGCGGCGCGACGCGGCGCCGACGCACCCGCGGCGCGGCGCGGCCACCGCTGCGCTCAGCCGCCGAAGCGGGAGCGCAGCGCCATGACGTTGGCGACGTACCGGCGGGTCTCGGGCAGCATGCCGATGCGGCGGACAGAGCCGAGGCCCTGGTAGTAGGCGGCGACGGCGGTGGCAGGGTCGCCGGTGTCGCGGATCAGGCGGGCGAGCAGGAGCGAGCCCGCGCGGACGTTGTCGGCCGGGGACGCCGGGTCCAACTGGCCGGCGCCGAGGTTGCGCTGGACGTAGTCCCAGGTGCTCGGGATGACCTGCATGATGCCCCGCGCGTTGGCGACGCTGACCATGGCGTTGTTGAAGCCGCTCTCCTGCCAGGCGATCGCGGTCGCCAGCGAAGCGGGTGCGCCGTTCTGGCCGGCGATCGACCCGATCTGACCCGCCGTCAGGCGACCGCCGGTCGCGACGGGGGCCGTCGTGCCCGTCGCCGACGGCGCGGCGGTGGTCACCGGGACCGAGGCGGCGGGCGCCGCGGCGGGGATGCGCAGGCGCGTGCCGGCGATGACGAAGGCGTTGGGCGCGAGGCCGTTGGCGGCGGCCAGCGACGCGGGCGTGATGCCGTTGGCGGCGGCGATGCCGGTCAACGTGTCGCCGGGGACGACGAAGTGCCCCCCGCGAGCGGTGGTGCCGGTGGCCGTGGTGACGGCGGGCGCCGTCGTGCTCGTCGGCGTCGTCCCGTTCGGAAGGCGCAGCGAGGTCCCGGCGAGCAGGACGCCCTGCGGGCTCAGGCCGTTGGCGGCCGCGAGCTGCGCGAGGCTCACGCGGTGCTCTGCGGCGATGGCGCTCAGCGAGTCGCCGAGCCGGACGCGGTAGCCGCCGAGCGGAGCGGGCACCGTGGTGGCGGTGCCCGTCGGCGTGACGGTGGTGGTGGCGACGGTGCCGGGTGCGGGGACGGTCAGCGAGCGGCCGGCGATGACGAACGCGTTTGCCGCCAGGCCGTTGGCGGCGGCGAGCGTCTGGGTCGAGACGCCGTTGGCTGCGGCGATCCCCGACAGCGTCTCACCGGGGACGACGAGGTGGGTCCCGTTCGCACGAGCAGCGGCAGGGAGGAGCATGGACAGCAGAACGGCGGCCAGGACCGGAAGGCGAGAGGGCATGACCTACACCATGCCTCGCTCGCGTAGCCGTGGAACCTCCGGAGCGGGATTAGGTGCCCTTGCAAGCCGGGGTGCACGCCGGCCGAGGGGCCGGCCCTGTTCGGATCAGTCGCCGGTGGGCTCGACGGAGCCGCCGCGCGAGCCGCTGCCGTCGCTGAGGGTGGTCGACAAGGACCCGGCGTCGCCGGAGGGCGTCTCGCCGGTCGGTGTCGTGACCCCGTCGGCGGCCGCGCCGCTCTTGTCGGTGCTCTCCAGCTTGCCCGAGGAGTCCCCGCCCGACGACGAGCCATCGCTCGAGCCGGAGGTCGACGAGCCGTCACCGCCGCTGCCGGAGTCCCCCGACCCCGAGCCTGACCCCGAGTCCCCTGCGCTTCCGGACGAGCCGTCGCCCGCGCGCTGGGATCCGGACTTGGAGCCGGTGCCCGAGGTGGACGTGTCCTGCCCGGAGCTCGTCCCGCCGTCGTTCTCGTCGCCGGTGGCGCCGTCGCTGCCAGGCCCTGAGCTCTGGCCGTCCCGGCCGGAGCTCTTGCGGCTCGAGCCGTCGTCGCCGGAGCTGTGGTCGTCGGTCGTCGAGCCGCCGCCGGCGGGCGCCGTGCTCTTGCCATGCGACGTGCCGTCGCCTCCGGAGCGGTCGCCCGCGACGCCTCGCGCCGATCCGCCGGAGCTCGCCTTCGGCGGGTGCACGCTGGTCGTCGCCGGCAGCGCCGGCAAGGCGGCGTTGCGTACCACCGAGGCCGCCGCTACCGCGGGCGTGACCCGCGGCCCCGTCCTCGACCCGTCCCGGACCGTGGCGCCCCCCGAGGGCTTGAGGTGGTGGCGCTGCAAGGCTTGATCGGTGCCGACCGCGCCGCCGACGAGGGCCCCGGTCGCGGCGATGCCTGCGGTCAGCTTGGCGATCGTCGCCCCGGCGCCCGCACCGGCTGCGGCGTCCACCCAGCCCCCGGGGCTCGCGGTCGTCAGCGCCTCGGCGAGCTTGGCGATGAGCGGGTACGGCGTGACCGCGGTCACGGCGCCGCGCATGGCGACGCGGGCACGCATGAGGTGCTGGCGCGCCGAGCCCTTGGTGACGCCGAGCGCTGAGGCGATCTCAGCGTGGGACCGGCCCTCCAGCTCCCGCAGGACGAGCGCGGCTCGCTGGCGCTCGGGCAGCTCGGCGACGGCGGCCAGCGTCTCGCGCAGGCGCTCGCGGCGCTCATAGGTCGCGGCAGGCCCGGCGTCGATCGTCGCGGGGTGCGCGGCGTCGAGCGGCACGTCGTCGCGCACGGAGCGCAGGACGTTCAGGGAGGCGTTGTGGGCGATGCGATACAGCCAGGGTCGAAGGTGGCGCACGTCGGTCGTCCTCGTCAGGGCGTCGTGGGCGTTGATGAGGGCCTGCTGGACCGCGTCCTCGGCTCGGCCGGAGCCGACGATGCCGGCGCAATAGCGCAGCAGCTGAGGGCGGTAGCGGTCGACGATCGCGGCGAAGGCCGCCTCATGCCCGTCGACGGCCAGCTCGGCCAGGCGCTCGTCGCTCTGCAACCGCAGCAGCGAGGCGCCCGCAAGGCGAGCAGGGTGGCGCAGCCGTTGTGACCCCATCTTGTCCGTGACCCGTCCTCCGACAGCACGATGGTAGACCCCGGTGTCCCGCCGCCGGCCCGAGCGTCCGCCCCTCGGGCCGTGCGACGGGTCATGGGGGTCGCTACTTGACGAGCTCGATCGACTTCCAGGCCGCGTCCGTGCCCTTCAGCGACAGCTCGGCGTTGGAGACCTTGGTCCCGGCGATCAGCGCGCTGGTGTCGCAGGCGCCGTTGCCGTTGCCGGCGCCCTGGGCGTCGTCGTCGCCCTGGGCGTCGTCGTCGCCCTGGCCGTTGTCGTCGTCCTGGTCGTCGTCGCGCTGGGTGCTGGTGCCCTGGCTGTCGTTGGCCTGCGCGTCGTCGTCACCCTGATCCTGCGTGGGCCCACCGTTGTCGCCGGCGGAGTCGTCGCTGCCGTTGCGCGCGGCGCGCGCCGTGGTCGACTGCGGTGCGGCGGTGTTGCACCTCAGGATCGTCTTGTCGGTCACGAGACCGCTGTAGCTCTTGCCGTTGGCGAGCGTGATCGTCAGCTCTCCGCCGGTGAACGACGTGACCGTCGCGGTGGCCGGGCCGGTGACCTCGCGCGTCTGCGCCTTCTTCGCCTTGGCCTGATGACGCGCGTGATGATGGCCCTTGGAGCCGGTGCCGTGCGCCGAGGCGATGGCCGGCGTGGCGAGCAGCGTGAGCGCCGCGATGCCGCCGGCGAGTCGGTTGAGGTTCA
>JAWVGD010000284.1:0-2518 GCA_033855515.1 Baekduia sp. | reverse complement strand
GCGCTCGCGCCGGGCTCCAGGGCGCCGACGAGCTCGAGCCCCTCGATGCGGGACTCGTCCTCGAGGCCGAGACCGTCGAGCTCGCGCTCGGGCAGGTCGGCCGCCAGGACAGGGACGCCGGGCGGCTTGGCGGCGGGATCGTCGGCGGGACGGGCGCGGGAGCGGGCGGGACGCGGAGGCACGGTGGCCATCGTGGCAGCGCGCGGCTCGACCGGGGAGCGCCGTGGCGCCCCTTCGACGACACGAGCCCCCGGTGCGCGGGGCGCCGGGGGCTCGGTGATGCGGACGAGCGGTGCGCGGGCGGCACCCGCGCGGGGATGGAAGGCCCCTTTTCAGCGTCTAGAACGGGATGTCGTCGTCGGCCGGCGCGCTGGCGGGCGCGGCCGTGGCCGCCGCCGGGGCGCCGAAGTCGCTCGTGTCGACCGGGACGTCGGAGCGCGGCGTGAACCCGCCACCGGCGGCGCCACCGCCGCCCTGCTCGTCACGGCCGCCTAGGAACTGCACGGTGTCGGCGACGATCTCGACCTTCGAACGGTTCTTGCCGGTGTCCTTGTCGGCCCACTCCGACCACTCGAGGCGGCCGTCGATCGCGACAGGGCGACCCTTGGCCAGGTAGCGCGCGCAGTTCTCGCCCTGCGCGCCCCAGACGGTCACGTCGAAGTAGTTGGCCTTGTCGTCCCAGTCACCGGTCGCGTTGTTCTTGCGACGGGTGTTGACGGCGACGCGCAGCTTGCAGACGGACGTGCCGCTGGGCAACGAGCGCAGCTCGGGATCGAAGGTGAGGTTGCCGGTCAGGATGACCCGGTTGATGTTGGAAGCGGCCACCAGGGGCTCCTTTCGGGGGCGAACGGGAAGTCTGCGGCGAGTCTAGGGGCCGGGTCGGAAGCCAAAGCCGGAAACCCTGCACCCTGCGGCGTATTCGTCGCAGACCCACCGTGAAGCGGGGGCGTTCCGACGCGTTTTGCGCCACGGAACCGGTCCCAATACGACCGTAGCGCCGCGGATGCGGCGCTACGGAGAACTCTTCGGGTGCGGCGCGACGCCGCGAGCCGGTGTGCTCAGAGGCGCTCGGCGGGGGCGGCCTCGGCGGCGACCTCCGGAGCGGGCTCGTTGCCGGCGCGCAGGTCCGGGACGTCCGGCAGGCCGGCGCGGAGCTTGATCACGCGGAAGCGGATGAGCCCCTCGGCGATCCGCAGGTAACGACCGAGGGCGGCCGGGACCTCGGGTCCACCCGTGAACTGCAGCAGGTGGTACTCGGCGTCGTTCTTGTGGCGGATCTCGAACGCCGTGCGGCGGACGCCCCAATCATGCTTGCTGACGATGGTGGCCTCGCTGCTCTCCAGGATGCGCTCAGCTTCGGCGAGCACCTTGGCGCGCTGCTCGTCGGCCGCAGCCGTGTCGAGCAGGATCATGAGGTCGTAAGTGGGGTTCTGTTTGGCCATAGGAAAGTCGCCCCGAGGGCGGCGAAGGACTATAGCGCGGGAAGACTGACCGGGACCCCGTGGGGGGCGAGTTGCAAGGCCCCGGACCCTCAGGGAGTCGTGAGCCACGATCTCCTGCATCGCATCCGCTGGGCCAACGTCGCCCGGGCCGCCGCCGTCCTGGCCGCCGTGGCGCTGGTCGTCGGGTGGCCGCACCTCCGTGGCGACGCGACGGTCCTGCCGCCCCCGGCGCCGGCCGCGGTCGCGCCCGCCGCGGCGTCCGCGCCGCGGGCGCCGGCCGCCCAGCACGTCAAGGCCAAGGCGCCACACCGCGCTGCCCGCCGTTCCCGGGCGCGGAAGCCCGCCGCCCCACGCCACCGGCGACACAAGAGGCCCCGCCGTGGCGCAGCCGCGCACGGCGCGCCCGCACCGGCGCCCGCATCCACCCCGGCCGCCGCACCCGCACCGATCGCGCCGGCCGTCGCGCCCGCCGCCCCACCCGGCGCGGAGTTCCGGCCGTGAGCGGCCGGCCGGCCTCAGGCGTCCACGCCCGCCTTCTTGCGGATGTCGGCGATCTGCTCGTCGATCCAGTCGCCCGGGTCGCGCGAGGTGATGATGTCCTGGAGCCCGTTGGCGCGGCGCTCGCGCTCGGCGGGCTTCATCGTCAGCGCGGCGTGGATCGAGTCGGCCAGCTCCTGGATGTCGAACGGGTTGACGCTCAGCGCGAACTCCCCGAGCTCCTCGTGGGCGCCGGTGTTCTCCGACAGGATGGAGACGCCGTGGCGCTCGTTGACCATCGGCCCCTCCTTGGCCACGAGGTTCATGCCGTCGAACATCGCGTTGACCAGCAGCACGTCGTAGTTCTTGTACGCGGCGACCGCGTCCTCGAGGTCGTCCTTGAGCTTCAGCTGGATCGGCATCCAGTCCGGCGTGCCGTGGCGATGGTTGACCACCGCGACGATCGCCTCGATGCGCTCGAGGTACTCCGCGTACTCGGGCACGTCGGTCCGCGACGGCATCAGCTGCGCGACGAACGTGATCTTCTCGCGGAACTCGGGATGCTGCTCGAGGAACAGGTCGAACGCGGTGAACCCGCG
>JAWVGD010000283.1:0-2945 GCA_033855515.1 Baekduia sp. | reverse complement strand
GTGCCCGCCGACCGACCCCTCCATCATGACCGAGCCCACCATCCAGGACCGCCTGCGCGCGCTGCCCGCCGTCGACCGACTCGCCGCGTCGCTGACCGACGGCGGCGCCGTCACGCAGGCCGAGGCCATCGCCGCCGCGCGCGCGACGCTCGACGCCCGCCGCGCCGAGCTGCTGGCCGGCGACGACGGCGATCCCGACCTGACGGCCCGCGCCCGTGCGCGCCTGCGGGACTCGCTGCGCCGCGTGCTGAACGCCACGGGCGTCGTCATCCACACCAACTTGGGACGCGCACCGCTCGCCGAGGCCGCGGCTGCCGCGGTGGCCGACGCCGCGCGCGGCTACCTCAACCTCGAGCTGGACCTCGACAGCGGCCGCCGTGGCGCGCGCGACGCGCACGTCGCGGTGCTGCTCGCCGAGCTCACCGGCGCCGAGGATGCGCTCGTCGTCAACAACGGCGCCGCCGCGACGCTGCTGGCGGCCGCCGCGCTGGCGGGGCCCGGCCGCTCGATCGTCGTCTCCCGCGGCCAGCTCGTGGAGATCGGCGGCGGCTTCCGCGTGCCCGAGGTGGTGGCACAGGCCGGCGCCCGGCTCGTCGAGGTCGGGACCACCAACCGCACGCGCGTCGCCGACTTCCGCGCGGCCGTCGCGGACGGCGCCGACGTCCTCCTGCGCGTGCACCCGTCGAACTTCCGCACGGTCGGGTTCGTGGAGGAGCCGACCATCGAGGAGCTGTGCGGGCTCGGCGTCCCGGTCATCGACGACCTGGGCTCCGGCGTCCTGGCCGCGGGCCTGCACGACGTCCTCGCCGACGAGCCGGCGGTGCGCGACTCGATCGCCGCCGGCGTGGCCCTGGCGTGCTTCAGCGGCGACAAGCTCCTCGGCGGCCCCCAGGCCGGGCTCCTGGTCGGCACCCGCGAGGCGATCGCGACCGCGCGCCGCCATCCGCTGGCCCGCGCCCTGCGCGTCGGGCGGCTGCCGATGGCCGCGCTCGCCGCGACGCTGGCGCTCTACCGCGACCCGGCCCGGGCGTTGCGCGAGATCCCCGTCCTGGCGATGATCACGGCCGGCGACGCCACGCTCCGCGCCCGCGCCGAGCGCCTGGCCGCCGCCACGGAGGGTGACGTCGTCGAGGCGGTCGCGCGCGTCGGCGGCGGGGCGCTGCCGCTGACCGAGCTGGCGGGGCCGGCCGTCGCCATCGGCCCGTCGGGCGCCGGCGCCGACGCGCTCGCGGCACGCCTGCGCGCGGGCGACCCGCCGCTGCTGGCGCGCATCGCCGACGGGCGCGTCCTGCTGGACCCCCGGACGCTCCTCGGCGACGCCGAGCTCGAGGCCGCGATCGCCGTCGCGCAGGCCTCGCTGCACCACAAATAGGGCGCCGAAAACCTTGAGGTGACCCTCAGACCAGCTTGATCAATCGCTCAGGTCGCGGGCCGATCATGCTGGTCATGACCCACGAGCTGACCACCCAGCAGGCGCGTGAGATCGCCCACCTGCGCCGGCGCCACCGCGGCGCCGAGGTGCTCGTGCACGAGAAGCCCTACGGCGTGATCGTCGAGGCGCGCCGGCGTAACCGCACGCTCGAGCTCCAGCGCTTCGACTGGACCGGTGCGGCACTGCACGACCAGCCGGTCCTCCGCGCCGCCTGACCGCCGGCGACGGCGAACCGGGGTGCGGGCCGCCGCGTCCTATAACAGAGGGCATGATCCCGTTCTCGATCCTGGACCTCTCCCCCATCCGGGAGGGCGCGGCCTTCGCCGACGCCCTGGCGGGCACCCGCCGTCTGGCCGCCCACGCCGAGCAGGCCGGCTACCGCCGGTTCTGGCTGGCCGAGCACCATGGCATGCCCGGGATCGCGAGCATCGCGACCTCGATCCTGATCGGCGACGTCGCCGCCCACACCGAGAGCATCCGCGTGGGCGCCGGCGGCGTGATGCTGCCCAACCACTCGCCGCTGGTCGTCGCCGAGCAATTCGGGACGCTCGCGGCGCTGCACGGCGAGCGGATCGACCTCGGTCTGGGCCGCGCGCCCGGCACCGACCAGCCGACCGCCCACGCGCTGCGCCACGACCTGCGCGCCGCGCACCGCTTCGAGGAGGAGGTCGCCGAGCTGCGCTCCTACTTCCGGCCGCTGCAGCCCGGGCAGCTGGTGCGCGCGATCCCCGCCGCGGGGCGCAAGGTGCCGATCTGGATCCTCGGGTCGAGCACCGACAGCGCCCGCGTCGCGGCCGACCTCGGCCTCCCCTACGCCTTCGCCTCGCACTTCGCGCCGGGGATGCTCATGGACGCGCTGGCGCTCTACCGCGCCAACTTCCGGTCCTCCGAGGAGCTCGACCGGCCCTACGTCATGGTCGGGATGAACGCGGCCGTGGCCGACACCGACGCCGAGGCGCGGGTCCTGTTCAACTCGCACCGGCGGATGTTCCGCGACGTGCGCCGCGGCCGCCCCGGCCAGCTCGCCGCGCCGATCGCCGACCTCGACGCCGAGATGTCCCCGCAGGAGGCCGCGGGCATCGACCAGATGCTGTCGTTCTCGATCGTCGGCTCCCCGGAGACCGCCGGCCGGCAGGTGCGACAGGTGCTCGAGGCCACCCACGCCGACGAGCTGCTGTTCACCGCGCAGATCTTCGACGAGGAGGCCTCGCTGCGCTCGGTGTCGCTGCTGGCCGAGGTGCGCGACGCGCTGGCCGCCGCCGAGACGGGGGCCGGCGCCGCCGCGTAGGAGCGCCCGGGCTCAGGCGGTCGAGCGCGAGCGGCCGTCCGCGAACGTGCTCGGGTCCCCCGTGGCGGCGACGCCGCCCGCTGAGGGCTCCGGCTCGTTGCGCACGTAGAGATACCAGTACGTCGTCGCCACGAAGATCGAGGCGCCGACGAGGTTGCCCAGGAACGCGAAGACCCAGTTCTTGAGGGTGTCGCCCCAGCCGATGCCCGGCACGTGGGCGAAGAT
>JAWVGD010000282.1:0-6277 GCA_033855515.1 Baekduia sp. | reverse complement strand
AGCTTCACGGTCGCCAGCGCCCGGCCCTCGTCGGCGGCGCGCAGCACGAGCATCTCCTCACCACGCCGCGCCGCGCTCGCCAGGGCGCCCTCCGGCACTTCCCGGGCGGCGGCGGGGCGGAGCTCGTAGCGCCGGCCATCGATGGTGGCGGTCGCGGCCGTCCCGTCGAACCGGCCGCCGGCGTCCTCGGGCGCGGCGGCGCTGATCTGCGGCCCCCAGGGGGAGCCCGCGGCGCCCGCCACCGCGAGCGCGATCGCGTGCAGCCGCCCGTCCTCGTGCTCGTCGAGCGGCGTGACGTGCCGGAGCTCGTAGCCGTCGGCGAGCATCCGCGGATTGGCCAGCAGCATCCGGTCGGGCCGGGTGATCACGCGGCGCGGCCGCGTGCCGACGACGACCACGCCGGAGCGCAGCACCCGGGCCCGCGCCGCCGTGTCGGCGCTCTCGGCGCCGATGAACGCGGGCCGCGGGTTGACGAGCACCAGGGCCGTGAGGGCCCGGCCGGGGGAGCGCGTGAGGAGCAGCGTGCCCAAGGCATACGCCATCGACATCGATGCGACGACGTTCACGTAGGGGTCCAGCGGTGACGGCGGTGCCGGGGCGAGGTCGGCCGGCGGCGGGTCCATGCTCTCCCCGAGGAGCTCGACGACCAGCGGCCCACCGTGGACGCGGCTGCCCGCCTCGATCAGGGCGCCGGGGACCAGCGCACGGGGCAGACCGTCGGGCCCGGGCGCCGAGCCGGTGCCCTCGACCACCCGCGCGTCGAGCGGCACGCGATCACCGGCCTCCAGACCGACGAGCGCCCCGGGCCGCGCGGAGTCGACGCCGCCGAGGCGCTCCTCGTACTCGATCCAGGCCTTGCGCCGCGCGCGCACCTCGGTGAACAGGCGCAGCGCGGCGGCGCCGTTGAGCAGCAGCCCGAGCGGTGAGCCCGAAAGCGTCAACGACACGATGGCGACACCGCCGACCAGCAGTTGGGCGCGGTCGCGCCCCAAGGCCCGCTCGAGCCCGGCCCGCACCGGCGGCAACCCTTCGACGACCCCGCCGACGGCCGCGGCGACGGCGGGCGCGTGGGTGGGGACGAGCGCACCGGTGCGCCCGGTGGCACGGCGGGCGACCAGGATGGAAAGACCCAGGGCCGAGCCGATCAGCCGCGCCCCGCTCTGGATGAGCGGGGCCCGGTCCAGGGGATGCTCGGGGAGGTCTTCACCCGGGGTGTCGGGCGCCTCGACGACGCCGAGGTCCTCGAGCAGGTCCTGGAGGTCGATGACCCTGTCGGAGAACTCGACGAGCACACGGCCGGTCACCACGCTGCCGGAGACGCGTCGCACCTCGGGCCGGCGCTCCAGCCGCTCGAGCACCTTGCGCAGCAGGTTCGGGTCGCGCTCGATGCCGCGGACCGCGATCCGCGCGCGACGGTGTCCCGGGACTCCGATGACGCGGCCGTGGCCCGGGACCTGCTCGCTCGGGCCGGGCGGCGGCTCGGCCGCGCCGCGCCGCCGGCCGGTGGGAGGCGGGCGCCGCGGTCGCCGGCGCAGCGCGGCCAGGATCGCGTCGGCGTCGGTCTTCCCGGGGTCGAAGCGCACGACCGCGTTGCCCGTCGCCGAGCTGGCGCGGGCGGCGGTGACCCCGGGCACGCCCGTCAGCCACGCGCACAGCCGGTCGGGGTCGTCGCGCTCCCACCCGGGCACGCGGACGCGGACGCGGCCGGGCAGCGCGTGGAGCACGCCGGGGTCGTCGCTCACCCCGGCCACGCTCGCTCGTCCCTACGCCTGGCCGTCGGGCGGCGACCCTGATCGGTGGAGCTCCTCAGCCTCCGCCCAGATGTCCTCGGCCTGTTCCCGGGCACGTGCGGCCAGCCGGACGGTGAGCCGCGTCAGGTCTTTGACGGCGCCGTCCAGCCACGCCTCGGCGCGCTCCAGCGTCTCGTCATCGAGCCCTCCGCGGCCGGCCCGGTCGGCCGGTTGCGCCCGGTCGGCCGTGTCGGTCATGTCGAGGCAGCGCGGGTCCGCTGGCCACCGCGCCGGGCGACCGTCGCCGGCTGACCGTCGTCGCCTGCCGTATCGCGCGCCTCGCCGGCCACGTCACGCGCCGCCGACCCCACGGCATCGGCAGCCTTCATCGCTCCGGCGACGCCATAGACGGCACCCTTGCGCAACACGCCGCGGACTCGCGGCGACAGCACCACCGCGGTGGCGGCGACGGCCATCGCGACCGGCGATTCCATGTAGTCCTCGACTCCCATGCGGGCTCCTTCGGTCAGCACGAAGGCACCCTCTCCCGCTCGCGATGCTACCCCGCATGATTCGGAACATCCACCAAACGCAGCCGGGACGGTCCGTCCCCGGCCCAACGGCCTAGGAGACCGTGACCGTGGCCTCCATACCTGGGTGGATGGTGCACTCGAACGTGAAGGTTCCCGGCTCGGCGAACGTCACGGTCGCGCTGGACGGAGGCGGCGTCTTCGGGTCCGTGTCGAGGACCCCCGTGTTGAGGAACCCGTTGCCGTGGAGGCGAGGGGTGTACGGCGGCAGCACCGGGTCGCTGGGAAGGAAGATCAGCGGATTGAACTGGAGTCGCGGCGGGCCGCTCGGCTGCGGCGCGGCCATGATGAGGTCCTTCTCGAGCGCGTCGCGGTAGCTCGTCGGCCCGAACGCCACCGTGTGGATCTCGGACTTCGAGGAGATCGAGAAGTTCACCGACTGGCCCACGCTGATGCTTTTGGTGGCCGGGAAGAAGCGGAACCAGGACACCGTGCCGCTGTCGTGCCCCGCAACGATGCTGTTGCCCGCGGGGCTGAACCGGGCGAGCTGCGCTGAACGCTTGACCGCCTGGGCGTACTCAGCGACGCGCGCCGTGCTGTCGGCCTTGGTCGACGGAACCGCCTGACCCTTGGGCAGCACCTTCACGCTGCCCGCCATCCCCGGATGCACCAGGCAGATGTAGCGGAAGGTCCCGGTCTTGGTGAACTTCAGCTTGTACGGCTTGAACGCCGGCGCCGAGAGGCCGGAGTTCTCGTACGTCGTCCCGTCGGTCGAGCTTCCGCCCTGCGGAAAGGCGTGCTCGGGCGGGATCGAGATGCTCGGCTGGCCGTTGAACCAGAACGGGGCGCCCGCCGCGTCGTTGAAGCCCGCGTGGGCGTGGGCGGGATCCGGGGCCTCGAGCGCCGGCGGCTGCTGACCCGGCGGCAGGAAGGTGACGGTGTGGACGACGCGCTTGCTGAAGAGCCAGCGCACCGAGTCGCCGGCGTGGATCGTGACCTGCCGGCGGAAGAAGCCGTTGAGATCCAGGTCCTTGTCGAACCTCGCCGGCCCGGCCAGGCCGGCCGCCGGTGGCGGTCCTCCAGCGACTACGTCCTTGGTCGTCGCGCCTGCCGTCGGAGTCGCCCCCAGGGCGGCCAGGCTCGCGGTCACCAGCACCGTCACGCACCGTCGCGTCGACATCGTCCTGCCTCCGGCTGGAATTCCCCCGCGCGAGCGTAACAGCGCGATTTCGCCGGAGCCACTTCGCTGGTCAGATGATCGCCTCCTGCTGCACCGCGGCGTCGTCGAGCGGTGAGCGTCGGGCGACGGAGCCTTCTCGTTGGATCGGGCGGCGGCCGGCGCAGCTCGGCGCAGACGCCGGGCTGCGCGTCGTGGAGCCCGGCGGTGGAGGGCTGAGCGCCTACCCGGTCGTGGTGGACGACGACAGCCGGTAGAGCTGACCGCGAGGCAGGCCCGCGGCGGCGCTGACGTCGTGGGCGTGGGCCTTCGCCCAGCGCAGGACCGGCGCGCCTCCGCCCCCGAGCATCGCGTAGCGGACCTCGCCGGCGGCGACGAGCCGCGCGAGGCGGTCCGGCCCGAGCAGCGGACGTCCCTGCAGGCTCGTGAGCATCAGGACCGGTCGTCCGTCGTGCACGATCAGGGGTGCGGCGCGGGCCACGGTCGGGCTGACGAGCTCGTAGCGGGCGCCGTGCTGGTGGGCGATGAGGAACCGGCTCAGCGACGCGACCTGCGTGGCCGAGAGCCGGCTCGGCAGGCCGGCGTCGGAGCGGTGCTGCCGTGCGACGGTGAGTGCCGACGCGGTCGGCACCGCCAGCGTGGCGACCAGGCCGAAGGCGATGACGGCGCGGGCGCGTCGCGCGCCCGGCGCCACGGCGAGCACGCCGCAGGCCGCCGCGCCCGCGAGCGCCACCGCGATCGCCCAGGCGGGTGGGCCGACGAGCAGCGCGCCGGCGACGGCCAGGGCG
The DNA here is from genome assembly GCA_033855515.1 of Baekduia sp. Classification (GTDB taxonomy): domain Bacteria; phylum Actinomycetota; class Thermoleophilia; order Solirubrobacterales; family Solirubrobacteraceae; genus Baekduia. The sequence goes on along the minus strand of JAWVGD010000282.1, from coordinate 2,052 downwards.
GCGCCGCACACCGCCAGCGCGGCGGCGCCGAGCCGACCGCCCTGACCGGCGATGCGGGCCGTTCCCACGCCGACGACGGCCGCGATCGCCGGCGTCACCGCCTCGAGGTATCGCGGCTGGAACCGCTGCATGTGGCTCAGCAGCGCCGCGCCGGACACCAGCCAGGTTCCGAAGAAGACCGCTCCGGCGACGGTGAGGCGCTGCGGCCGGGCGGATCGTCCGCGGGCCCGGGTCGCCGCGACGGCCGCAAGCGCGATCGCGCCGAGCAGGAGCGCGGCCAGCAGCGTCGTGCCCACCGTGGCGGCGTAGTCGTGGCCGCCCGCTCTGAAGAACCGCAGCGCTCCCGGGGGGTCCAGCTTGAGCGCCGCCGGCGACGCCGACCCGCGGAGGCGGTCGATCCCGTTGAACCCGAAGACGACGCTCCAGATCGTTCCGTCGGTGGAGCCGATCGGCCACGGGCGTCCGCTCAGCGGGGTCGTGGATGCGGCGACGATCCAGCTCAGGCTGACGGCGACGAACGCCGCGGCGGCCCCGGCCAGCGCGGCCACCTTCCGCCACCGCGGGAGGTCGAGCGCCACGAGCGCGAGGAGCGCGAGCGCGGGGGCGGCGATGAGGCCCTGGAACAGCTTCACCTCGAAGGCCAGGCCCAGGACCGCCCCGGCCGCCACGACGGGCCATGCGCGCCGGGACTGCGCCCCCACGACGATCAGCCACGCGCACAGGACGTCGAGGGCCATCATCACCGAGTCCATCGTGTCGCTGTGGGCGGTGAGGATCGCCGTGGGCAGCACGGCCAGCGTGACCGCCGCGCCGAGGCCCGCCGCGCGGCCGAACAGCCGCCGCACCAGGTCATACAACAACGGGATGGCGAGGATGCCCGCCACGACCTCGGGCACGCGCGTCGCCACGCCGCTGAACCCGAAGAGCTTCACGCTGGCGACCTGCAGCCACAGGTCCACGGGGATCTTGTCGATGGAGACCTGGCCGCCGGGCTCGAACGCGCCGTAGAACAGGTTGTGCCACGACAGGGTCATGCTTCGCACCGCCGCGTCGTAGAACGGGTTGGGGCCGACGCGTCCGAAGGACGCCAGCCGCAACGCAGCGCCGAGCAGGGTGATGGCGATCACCGGGGCGACGGTCAGCGCCCTGGAGCGGACGGCGCCGCGCGTCCGCGGGGACGTGTGTCGTGCGCTGAGCAGTCCGGCTTCCATCGTCTCGGTCACGGTCGCCGGCCCCGGGTGAGGATCGAGATCGTCAGCGGCTCACCGGCCGCGCCGGTGGTGCGAGACGAGCGCGTCAGGTATCCGCGTCCCGTCGCGCCGGGCACCCCGGTGCGCCCCGGGTGTTCGCGCTGGCTCATGAACCGCAAGGTTGGCCACGGACCTGGCGAGCGGGGTTGGGTCGTTGTTAGCGTTCTGTTGGCGACCGGCACGCTTCGCCCGGTACCTCCTAATCCGATTCCAACGGGATGGAAGCCGCCGCCCTTCGTGGCCTGCAGCACCCTGAGCGGCATGCGCCACCATCGACTTGGGCAGCGGTTGCTCGCCCTCCTCCTGGTGGGCTCGGCGTGCGGTGCAGCCGTGGCTGCCGGCATGGCCGCCGAGCCGTCGGGCCCGCCGACGCTGCCGGCCCGGTCGAGGACCGTCGGAGCCGCCGCTCTGCGACCGCGCCACATCGACGTGCGGCCGACGTACGCGGTCGCCGGCCGGCCGGTGCCCGCCGACCTGATCGGCCTGTCGATCGAGTGGCCGGTGCTGGCCGGCGACCTCGGTGCCGGCGGAACGCCGCCGCCGGCTCTCATCATGCGCTGCGCGCGCTCGGACGGCCACCGTTGCGGATCGGCGGCAACAGCCAAGACCGGATGTGGCCCGTCACCGAGCGCATGCCGGTCGGCGCGGTCTGGGCGCCGTCGCCGGCCTTCTGGACGGGCCTCGGGCGCCTCGACGCCGCCGCCGGCGGGATGGTCGACGTCGGCCTGGACCTGGCCCACGGCAGCCCCGCCGCGGCCCGGGCGGTGGCCGGCAGCGCCGCGCGTGCGCTTCCGCGGGGCCG
>JAWVGD010000281.1:0-3318 GCA_033855515.1 Baekduia sp. | reverse complement strand
CCCGACCGCGCCGGTGTCTAGGAGGTCGCTGAAGAAACCGGACCGCTCTCGGGCGCGCCGGACCTCTCAGGGACCTTCAAGCGTCCCGGATCGGGACGGACCGGCCGACTAGATTGGGGGCCATGCCCGACGTCCTCGCCGCCCACGACGTCGCGCTGGTCCGGGCCGCCAACCCCGGTCCGCTGACGCTGACGGGGACGAACACCTGGCTCGTGGGCCGGGATCCGTGCTGGGTCATCGATCCGGGTCCGCTGCTGGAGGAGCACGTCGCGGCGGTGCTCGCGGAGGGCGCCGCGCGCGGCGGGATCGCCGGGATCGCCATCACCCACGACCACGCCGATCATGCCCAGGCGGCGCCGGAGCTGGCCCGCCGGGCGGGTGGCGCCGGCGTCTTCGCGGCGCGGGCGACCGGCGCGACGCCGATCGCCGACCACGCGACGCTCGGCCCGCTGCGCGCGATCGCGGTGCCCGGCCACGCGACCGACCACCTCTGCTTCGCCGCCGGCTCCGTGTGCTTCACCGGCGACGCCGTCCTGGGGGAGGGCAGCGTCTTCATCGCCCCCGACCCGGGGGCGCTGCGCGGGTACCTGGCGGGCCTGGAGCGCCTGCGCGCCGAGGGCTTCGCCGTCCTGGCTCCCGGTCACGGCCCCGCGGTCACCGACCCCGACGCGCGCCTGCGGGGCTACATCGACCATCGCCTGGACCGCGAGCGGCGGCTCGTCGCCGCGTTGGACGGCGGGGCGCGCACGATCGACGCGCTCCTGGACGCCGCGTGGGACGACGTGCCCGACGCGCTGCGCCTCCCCGCCACCGTCACGTTGTGCGCGCACCTCGACAAGCTCGAGGAGGAGGGTCGCCTGCCGGCGCCGGTCGGCCGGCCTGCGTGGCTGGCCGATCTGCGCGGCCACGCGCACTGAGGAGCCCGGACGCCGCCGGCGGCGCCGGCGGCGCCCGGCGTCTACCCTTCAGGCGTGCTCGCCAACGCCTACGGGATCTTCATCTGCGTCGCCGGCGTCGCCGGCATCGCTTGGATCATCTGGCTGATGCGCAACGGTGACGCGGACCGCCACGAGGAGGACCGCGCCCGGGAGTTCTTCGACACCCACGGCCACTGGCCCGACGAGACGCTCGAGCAGGCCGAGGCCGAGCGCGCGCGCCTGGCCGCGACGTCCGGCGCCCCGGTGGCGCCGACCAGCCGCCCGTCGTCCGACGGCCTGGTCTAGGGGAACGCTGGCCCAGAGGGCCAGGTTCCCTGCGGGTGTTCGCCCGGAGGGCGAAACCCGCGGCCCGTTAGGGACCTGAGCTCCTACTGGGCCGCGCGGCGGCGCGGCGGCCTCAGCGCGGCGCGAGGTTCGCCCGGGCGAGCGCCATCGCGGCGGTCAGCGGCGACGCGCCCGACGCGGCGGCGTCGTCGAAGATCCGGCGCAGCGTGTCGCCGATCTCACGCGTCCGGGAACGGGCCCGGCCGGGGTCGTAGCCGCCGGGCTCGAGCTCGACGGCGATGTTCACGATGCCGCCGGCGTTGGCGACGAAGTCCGGCGCCCAGAGGACCCCGCGGGCACGAAGCAGGTCAGACACATCGGTGGAGGCGAGCTGGTTGTTGGCGGCCCCCGCGATCGCCGGCGCCTGCAGCAGCGGGACGGTGTCGTGGTCGAGGACGGCGCCCAGCGCGCACGGCACGAGCACGTCGACCGGCGCGGCCATCGCCTTGGCCGGCGTGGTCCAGCGGGCGCCGAGCCTGGCGGCGTCGTCGCGCTTGGTCCGGTCGATGTCGGCGACGACGAGCTTGGCGCCCGCGCGGGCCAGGATCCGTGCGACGCGCAGGCCGACGTGCCCGAGGCCCACGACGGCGACCGAGCGCCCGCGCAGCGACGCCGACCCGAAGGCGCGCTCGACCGTCGCCTCGATCGCGTGGACGACGCCGAGCGCCGTGAAGGGGCTCGGGTCGCCTGAGCCGCCCGAACGGCGGGAGAGGCCGCTCACGTGGGGCGTGCGCGTCGCGATCGCGGTCATGTCGCGCGTCGACGTGCCGACGTCCTCGGCGGTGATGTAGGAGCCCTCGAGCCGCTGCACCGCGTCGCCGAAGTCCAGCAGCGCCGCGCGGCGGGCCTTGGCGTCCAGCGGCCGGCCCGGGCGCAGGACGATGACGCCCTTGCCGCCGCCGAGCGGGAGGCCCGCGACGGCCGACTTGTACGTCATGCCCTCGGCGAGGCGCAGCGCATCGCGCATGGCGGCGCGGTTGTCGTCGTAGGTCCACATGCGGCAGCCGCCCAGTGAGGGGCCGCGGACCGTGGAGTGGACGGCGACGATCGAGAAGAGCCCGGAGCGCGGGCCGCGCCGCACGTAGAGCTCCTCGTGGTCCAGTGTCGCGAGGTAGCGCTCGATGCAGCGACCCTAGCGTGATGGCGTCCGGCCCACGGGATGCGCGCCCGCCCTACGGCGTGCCGGACGCCGCGCCCTGGGCGATGGGGCCGCCGCCGGCGCTGGGGCTCGTCTGCCCGGAGGGACCGCTCGCCGGCGGGGCCGACGTGGTGCTCGACGGGGCGGTTGCGCCGCCGGTGCCCGGCGCGGCCGACGGCCCACCGGCGGCCGGCTGCTGGCCGGTCTGCGGCGCCGTGGTCGGCGCCGCCGGGGCGCCCGTCGCGCCTTCGGTGCCCGTCGCGGCCGGCGTTCCCGGAGCGCTCCCCGTGCCGTCGGCCGAGGAGGTCGTCGGCGCCGACGTCTCCTCCGGCGCCACCAACCCGCCGGTCGTCGTCTCGTACTTCGGCGCCACGGTCGTCGAGGACTCCACGGGCGTGCCCGCCTTGTCGAGGCGCGCGACCGCGTGCGGCGCCTAGACGGCGCCCGCGAGAAGGACGGCGGCGGGGACGTGAAGCACGATCGGCGCGCGGTCGACGCGGCGCTGCGGGTCGGCCGCCGGCAGGCCGGGCGCCGGCACCGGCGCGACGACCACGTGGGCGCTGGGCGCCGCCGTGGCGCGGCGCTCGACCTTCTCGACCGTGGCCGCACCGCCCCCCACGACGGCCGCTGCCGCCACGACCGCGGCGACCTTGGTGGCCACGGCGCCCGTCCCGAGGGTCGCCGCGCTCGTGCCCGCCGCAGCCGCGCCACCGCCGCCGCCGACGACCGCGACACCGCCGCCGGCCGCTGCGCCGGAGCCCGCGCCGCCGATGCCGAGGATCTTGGCGAGCGTCGCGAGCGGCCCCGAGGCCGGTGCCAGGCCGTTGAGCTGCTTGTCCACCGCGCGCATCGCGCTTCGGTAGTCGCGGCAGCCCGCGCACTCGCGCAGGTGCTTGCGCGACCGGCCGCTGGAGCGAA
>JAWVGD010000280.1:0-3333 GCA_033855515.1 Baekduia sp. | reverse complement strand
CCATCACGCATCGTGCCCGGTGCTCGTGACCCCGCGGACGTCCCTGGCGACGGAGGTGACCCTCCCGGTCGAGGCGACCACGCCGGCGTGATCGCGCGTCGCGCCGGCGCGATCGCGTCCGGCGGGGCAGGCACTCGAGCGAGCGCTGCGCACGTTCGACGGTGAGCTCGAGCGCCGGCTCGACCGCGACGACGCCCGCCCGGCGCAGCGTGCCTTGCCACCCGCAGCGCACACCGCCGGCGCGCTGCGGGAAACCACGGAGGGCGACGAGGCGTTCCGGGCGTAGCGTCGGTGAGCCATGCACGTCTCTTCCCGTCCCACCCACGTCGTCATCGCCGGAGGCGGCGTCGCCGCCGTCGAATGCGCGCTCGCTCTTCACGATCTGGCCGGCGACCGCGTCCGCCTCACGATCATCGCCCCCGAGCCCGACTTCGTGCTGCGGCCGATGCGCAGCGCCGAGCCGTTCTCCCGTGGCCACGTGCGACGCCACCCACTGAAGGAGCTCGCGACGCACGTCGGCGCCGAGCTCATCACGGACTCCGTCGCTCGCGTCGACGCCGAACGGCATACCGTGCAGCGCGCCGCTGACCGGACGGTCGCCTACGACGCGCTCGTCCTGGCCGTCGGCGCCCAACACCGCACGGCGTTCCGGCAAGCCCTGACGTTCACCGGGGACCGGTCGACGCTGTCCTTCAACGGTCTGCTCGCCGACGTCGACGAGGGCTACACGCACACCATCAGCTTCGTCGTGCCGCCCGGCATGACTTGGCCGATGCCGCTCTACGAGCTCGCGCTCATGACCGCCCAGGAGGCATGGGCCATGGGGATCGACGACGTCAAGATGGAGCTCGTGACCCCGGAGGACGCGCCCCTCGCGCTCTTCGGCCCGGAGGGCAGTGCCGCCGTCGCCGCGCTACTCCAGAAGGCCAAGGTCGCGTTCCGCGGCAGCTGCTACACCCGCCAGGGCGACGACGGCCACCCAGAGGTCCTCCCCGGCGGCGCGCCGCTGGACAGCCAGCGCATCGTGGCGCTGCCGACCATCGAAGGTCCGGCGATCGGCGGCGTGCCGGCCGACGACCGCGGGTTCATCCCGGTCGACGCGCACGGCCGCGTCACATCCCTCGCCGACGTCTACGCGGCGGGTGACGCCACGACGTTCCCCGTCAAGCAGGGCGGCCTCGCATGCCAGCAGGCCGACGCGGTCGCCGAGGTCCTGGCCGCCGCCGCGGGCGCCGACGTCCACCCCACCCCGTTCCACCCCGTCCTGCGAGGTCGGCTCATGACCGGCCGCGGCGCGGCCTACCTCGAGCACTCCCTGCACGGCGGCGCCGGCGACACCCCGCCACGCGAGATGCGCCTGTGGTCGGCGGCGCACAAGATCGACGGGCGCTACCTCTCGCCCTGGCTCGCCGCGCTGGAGCCCGGCGACCCGGCGACGCCCCCGGCTGACCACACCGGAGACATCACCATCGACATCGCGCTGCCGACCGCCGGCGAGGCGCCATCCGCGGCGTCGGGTCTGCGCCCGGTCCCAGCGGGGTGACCTGACCTCCCCACCCTCGCCAAGGGTGATGGCCGAGCACGATGAACGTCGATGCTCATGCTCGCGGCCCCGAGGAGCGCAGCGACGGCTCCGGCGGCGCCGGCTGGACCGCGGCGATCCGGGCGCGCACGTCGACCGCCAGCGCGCCCGACGGCGACACGATCAGCGGATTGACCTCGATCTCGACGATCTCCTCATGCGTCTCGGCCAGCGCGCTGAGCCGCAGCAGCACGTCCTCCACCGCCGCGACGTCGCACGGCGGTGCCCCGCGGAAGCCGTCGAGCAGCGGGAAGGTGCGCAGCTCGCGGACCATCTCGCGGGCGTCGCGATCGGTGAGCGGTGTCAGTCGCACCGCGGCGTCTCCGAGCAGCTCGGTCGCCGCGCCGCCGGCGGCGACGGCGACGATCGGCCCGAACGTCGGGTCGACCGTCACGCCGACCAGCACCTCGACGCCGGCCGCCGCCATCTCCTGCACGAGGAATCCCTGCGGGCTCGACCCCGCCTGCTCCAGCCGAAGCCGCATGGCGTCGGCTTCGCGCCGCACCGCGGCAGCCCCCACGAGGCCCGTCGTCACCGCTCCGGCGTCGGTGCGGTGCACGAGCCCTGGCGCGATCGCCTTGAGCGCCACGGGCACCTGCCAGTCGGCGGCGGCCTGCACCGCCCCATCGACGTCGGGCACCACCCGGTGGCGCGGCTGCGCGATCCCGTAGAGCTCCAGCAGTGCGGTGGCCTCGGCGGGCTCGAGCCAGCCCGGTCCCCGGCGAAGCGCCTCGGCGATCAGGGCGCCCGCCGCGGCGTCGTCGACGGCGAACGCCGGCACGAGGCCGGGTGGCCGGACGCGCCAGGCGCCGTATCGCGCGGCGCGCGCCACCGCTCGCGCCGCGTCCTCGGGGAACTGGAAGCACGGCAGGTCGGCCGCGGTCGCGGGCGCCTCGCGCATCGCGAAGACCGCCGCGATCGGCAGTCCGCCGCGCGTCGCGGCGTCGTGGATGGCCGCGGCGATCGGCTCGGGGTCGGTCACCAGCGGGGGCACGTAGAGCACGATCAGCGCATCGACCGCCGCGCTCTCGGCGAACGCGCCGATGGCGACCGCGAACTGCTCCGGCGACGCCGTGGCCAGCAGGTCCATGGGGTTGCCGAGCGCCGCCTCGGCGGGAAGGACGGCGCGAAGCGCGTCGACGACGTCGGCCGGCGTCTCGGGGACCTCGAGGCCGGCGGCCTCGCACGCGTCGGCGCAGAGGATCCCGAGGCCGCCGCCGTTGGTCACGATGCCGACGCGCGGACCTGCCGGGGGCGGCTGGCGCACGAGCATCGAGGCGACGTCGAACAGCTCGCCGAGCGTGTCGGTGCGAACGACCCCGGCCTGGTGGAAGAGCGCGTCGACCGCCGAATCGGAACCGGCGAGCAGCGCCCCGGTGTGCGAGCCCGCCCCACGCGCGCCTGCCGGCGTGCGGCCGCCCTTCACGGCGATGACCGGCTTGCGGGCGGCGACGCGACGGGCGATGCGCGAGAACTTCCTCGGGTTGCCGAACGACTCGAGGTACAGCAGCACGAGGTCGGTCCCGTCGTCGCGCTCCCAGTAGGACAGGAAGTCGTTGCCCGACAGGTCGGCCTTGTTGCCGACCGATGCGAACGAGGACAGACCGATCCCGAGCCCGGCGGCGGCCTCGATGACGGCGATGCCGAGCGCGCCACTCTGCGAGAGGAAGCCGACTCGGCCGGCCGGCGGCTGTGCCGGCGCGAACGTCGCGTTCAGCCGGACGGCCGGATCGGTGTTGAGCACCCCAAGG
>JAWVGD010000279.1:0-13605 GCA_033855515.1 Baekduia sp. | reverse complement strand
CGCGCACCGACCGCTGGATCCCGGAGTTCCTGTCGCTGACCACGGCGCTGGACAACTCGCTCAAGGACCAGACCTACAACACGCCCGCGGTCGCCACGCTCATCCTGCTCAACGCGCAGCTGGAGTGGATGAACGAGAACGGCGGCCTCGACTTCACCGTCGGGCGGACGACCGAGTCGTCGACCGCGCTCTACGAGTGGGCCGAGGCCTCGGAGTACGCCACGCCGTTCGTGGCCGATCCCGCCAAGCGCTCGCTGGTCGTCGGCACCATCGACTTCGCCGACTCCGTCGACGCGGCGAAGATCGCCGCGACGCTGCGCGCCAACGGCATCGTCGACACCGAGCCCTACCGCAAGCTCGGGCGCAATCAGTTGCGTGTCGCGATGTTCCCGGCGGTGGACCCCGACGACGTGCGGGCCCTGACCCGCTGCATCGACTTCGTCGTCGAGGCCGCCGCATGACTCCCGCAGAGCGCTCGCAAGCCGGCGGCATGACGCGCGTCCTCGTGGCCGAGAAGATCGGCGCCAGCGGCATCGACCTGCTGCGGGCGCACTTCGACGTCGACACCGCGTTCGACACCGAGGGCTTCGACTTCGAGGCCCGCATCGGCGACTACGACGGCCTCCTGATCCGCTCGGCCACCAAGATGACGGCCGACCTCATCGAGAAGGCCACCAACCTGAAGGCCATCGGCCGCGCGGGCGTCGGGATCGACAACGTCGACGTGCCCGCCGCGACCAAGCGCGGGATCATCGTCGCCAACGCTCCCGAGTCCAACGTCGTCACCGCCGCCGAGCACACGATGGCGCTGCTGCTGGCCCTGGCGCGCAACGTGCCCCAGGCCCACGCCGCGCTGGTCCAGGGCAAGTGGGAGCGCTCGAAGTGGTCGGGCATCGAGCTCGAGGGCAAGACGCTCGGCATCCTGGGCTTCGGCCGCATCGGCCAGCTGGTCGCCACGCGCGCCAAGGGCTTCGGCATGCGCGTCGTCGCCTTCGACCCGTTCGTGTCGGCCGAGCGCTACAAGGACCTCGGCGTCATCAAGGCCGACGACTCCGACGGCGTCTACGCCGAGGCCGACTTCCTGACGCTGCACCTCCCCAAGACGCCCGAGACCGAGGGCTGGCTGGACGCCGAGGCGCTGGCCAAGTGCAAGGACGGCGTCAGGATCCTGAACGTCGCCCGCGGACCGCTGATCGTCGACGCCGACCTGGAGGCCGCGCTGGACTCCGGCAAGGTCGCCGGCGCGGCGCTGGACGTCTTCCGCTCCGAGCCGCTCACCGAGAGCCCGCTGTTCGGCCGGCCGAACGTCATCGTCACGCCGCACCTCGGCGCCTCGACCGCCGAGGCGACCGACCGCGCCGGCTTCCAGGCGGCCGAGCAGGTCGTCGCGGCCCTCACCGGCGGCGCGGTCACGACCGCCGTCAACGTCCCGGCGATCCGGGCGGAGGACCTGGAGGTCCTCGGCCCGTATGTGCCGCTGTGCACGCACCTCGGCCGCCTGGCCATGGTGCTGGCCGAGGGCTCCTCGGTGGACCGCGTCGAGATCGAGCTGCTGGGACGGATCGCCGACCGCGACACCCGGCCGCTGGCGACCGCGACGCTCCTCGGCGTCCTCAAGGGCCACACCGAGGAGGACGTCAACATCGTCAACGCCCCGGCCGTGGCCGAGGAGCGCGGGATCGAGATCGTCGAGACCAAGACCGCCAGCGCGCGCGACTTCGAGAACCTCGTCCGCGTGACCGTCGTCGCCGGCGACCAGAAGGAGCGGGTCGTGGGGACGACGTTCGGCCGCCGCAACCGCCCGCACCTCCTGGAGGCGTGGGGCCAGCGGTTCGACGTCCAGCTCGACGAGCACCTCGCGGTGTTCCGCTACGACGACCGGCCCGGGATGATCGGCCGCATCGGCACCGCCTTCGGCGAGGCCGGCGTGAACATCGTCTCGGCCGCGGTCGGCCGCCAGGACGAGACCGACGGGGCGGCGGCGCCGAGCGCCGAGGCCGTGATGGTCGTGACGACCGACGGGCCGGTGGGCCACGACGTCGTCGACGGCGTGGTCGACGGCGACGGGTTCGTCGGCGGGCGTGCGATCACGCTCTGATGGCGCCGCGGGCCGCGGGGGCGGCGGGCTGGGACGACGCCGTCATCTACCAGGTCTACCCGCGCTCGTTCCAGGACTCAGACGGTGACGGCGAGGGCGACCTCGCCGGCATCGTCTCCCGCCTGGGTCACATCGCGTCGCTCGGCGCCGACGCGGTGTGGCTCTCGCCGATCTACCCGTCGCCGATGGCCGACGGGGGCTACGACGTCGCCGACTACGCCGGCGTCCGCCCGCAGTTCGGGTCCGTCGAGGACGTCGACGCGCTCGTCGCCGAAGCCCACCGCCTCGGCCTGAAGGTCCTGCTCGACGCCGTGCCCTGCCACACGTCGATCGAGCACCCGTGGTTCACCGAGCACCCCGAGTACTACGTGTGGTCCGATCGCGACGGGCCCCAGAACAACTGGCGCTCGACCTTCGGGGGCCCGGCCTGGTCGCGCGACCCGCATGGCCGCGGCTGGTACCTGCACTCGTTCTACCCCGAGCAGCCCGACCTGGACTGGCGCAACCCCGCCGTGGCCGAGGCCTTCGGCGCGGCGCTGCGGTTCTGGCTGGATCGCGGCGTCGACGGGTTCCGGCTCGACGCGCTGGACCGGCTGCTGAAGGACCCCGAGCGCCGCGACAACCCGCCGCGCACCGCGGGCAGCCCGCGCGCGCTGCCCGAGTCCAACCCCGACTACGGCGCGCAGGAGCTGCGCTACTCGCGGGACGCGCCCGACATCGGCACGGCGCTGGGGGCGCTGCGTGCCGCGGTCGGCGACGCATTCCTGGTCGGCGAGGTCTACCTCCTCAGCGACCGTCTCGCGCCATACCTCGAGCACCTCGACGCCGCCTTCTCCTTCGAGCTGTTCCAGTCGCCGTGGGACCCCGAGAGCGTGCGCGCGGCGCTGCAGGCGTCCCACGCGCTGGGTGACGGCCGGGTGGCGTGGGTGCTCTCCAACCACGACTTCCCGCGGCTACCGGACCGGGTGGGCGACCGCAACGTCCGCGCCGCCGCCTTGCTGCTGCTCACGCTGCCGGGCTGCACGTTCATCTACCAGGGCGACGAGATCGGCATGGCCGATGGCCCCGGGCGCCCCGCGGGCCTGACGCCCGACGACCGCCAGGGTCGCGACCTCCACCGGCATCCGATGGCGTGGGACCGCTCGCCGCACGGCGGCTTCACCACCGGCGACCCGTGGCTGCCGGTCGTGACGCCCGCCGGCGGCGACGTCGAGCGCCAGGGGGCCGACCCGGCGTCGCTGCTGCGCTTCTACCGGACGCTGATCGCCGAGCGTGCGGTCCTGTCCGGGCCGCTGGAGCTCCTCGACGCCGACCCAGAGGCGCCCGGCGTCCTGGCGTTCGTCCGGGGCGAGCACCTGGTGGCGATCAACCTCGGCGCCGAGCCCGCATCGGCGCCCGAGGCAGGAACGCTCCTGTCCCACACGCACCGCCCGGACGGTGCCGGGAGCGCCTCGCCCGGCACGCTCGCGCCGGGCGAGGGATTCCTCGCGCGTCGCCGCTGAGGACCTCCCAGGGGTTCCTCCGCCCAGGATGCCATGTTGGCCCCAAACGGGTTAGCGGCAGGTTAGGTCGGGGTAAAGACGGCCCATGAGGAGGGTCATCGCAGTGATGGCCGCCGTGGCGTCTGTCTTCGTCGTGGCCGCCTGTGGTGGAAGCAGTAGCGGGTCGGGACCGGTCACCCTGAACTGGTTCATCTTCAACGAGCCGAGCGGCGGCGTCCAGGCCGCAGCGCAGAAGTGCTCAGCGGCCTCCGGCGGGGCCTACAAGATCAAGTTCCAGTACCTGCCGTCGCAGGCCGACTCCCAGCGCGAGCAGCTCGTGCGCCGGCTCGGCGCCAAGGACAGCTCGCTGGACCTCTTGGGTCTCGACGTCGTCTGGACGGGCGAGTTCGCCAACGCCGGCTGGATCCAGCCGGTGCCCGCCAGCATCGAGCCGGCCGTCACGAAGAACGTCTTCCAGAGCGTGCTGAACTCCGCCCGCTTCCAGAACAAGCTCTACGCCGTGCCGATCTGGTCCAACACGCAGCTGCTGTGGTACCGCAAGGACCGCGTCAAGCAGGCCCCGAAGACGTGGGCCGAGATGCTCAAGATGGCCGAGCAGATCGGGCCGGCCAAGGGACAGATCCAGGTCCAGGCCAACAAGTACGAGGGGCTCGTGGTGTGGGCCAACGCGATGATCGCCTCGGCGGGTACGTCGATCCTCGCGGGCCCGGACAAGATCGCGCTCGACCCGAAGAAGACCGACCTCGCCCTGTCGGCCATGGGGGCCTTCGCCCGGTCGTCCGTGGCGCCGCCGAACATCGACACGTCCACCGAGGACACCGCGCGCCTGGGGTTCGAGTCGGGCACCTCGAGCTTCATGATCAACTACCCCTTCGTCTACCCGTCGGCGAAGAGCAACGCTCCGGCGGTCTTCAAGCAGATCGCCGCGGCCAAGTACCCGCAGGTCGATCCGAACCTCCCGAGCAAGCCGCCGCTGGGCGGCATCAACATCGCGGTCTCGTCCTACTCGAAGCACCAGGCAGCGGCGTTCAAGGCGATCCAGTGCCTGGTCCAGCCCGACAACCAGCTGACGATCGCCAAGGCGGGCGGCCTTCCGCCCGTGCGCTCCGACGTCTACGACCGGCCGGCGATCAACGACGTCTATCCCGGCTTCGCCCCGCTGATCCGCGAGTCGATCCGTGACGCCGCGCCACGGCCGTCGGAGTCGCCGGCCTACCAGGACCTGTCGCTGGCGATCCAGGATGCGCTGCACCCGGCGACGTCCATCGACCCCAAGAACCCGATGTCGACCTATAACAAGCTCAAGGACAAGGTCCAGCAGGCGATCGACCGGAAGGGGCTGCTGTGAGCACGACCGCCAGCGCCGAGGCGCCGACCGCCCGCCCGGGTCCGACACAGGGCAAGGTCACCGACAAGACCCGTGCGGAGCGCAAGCTCGGGCTCATGCTCTGCGCGCCCGCCGTCGTGATGATGCTCCTGGTCACGGCGTATCCCATCCTCTACGCCTTCATCCTGTCGCTGCAGAAGAAGGACCTGCGGTTCCCGGGGGAGAGCGGCTTCGTCGGCCTGAGCAACTACGCGACGGTGCTCGGCTCGAGCCTGTGGTGGCAGGCCGTCTTCAACACGGCGTTCATCACGGTCGTCTCGGTGGTCATCGAGCTCGTGATCGGCATGGGCATCGCGATCATCATGCACCGGGCGATCTTCGGCCGCGGCGTCGTGCGCACCTCGGTCCTGATCCCGTACGGCATCGTCACGGTGGTCGCCGCGTTCGCCTGGTTCTACGCCTTCGACCCCAGCAGCGGCTTCGTCAACCACCTGCCGTTCATCCCCGACGACGAGGCGTGGTTCGGCGGGCGCTTCTCGAGCTTCGCGGTGATCATCATGGCCGAGATCTGGAAGACCACGCCGTTCATGGCGTTGCTCCTGCTCGCCGGGCTGGCGACGATCGACGAGAGCCTGTACGAGGCCGCGCGCGTCGACGGGGCGTCGGCGTGGCAGCGCTTCTGGCGCATCACGCTGCCGCTGCTCAAGCCGGCGCTGCTGGTGGCGCTGCTGTTCCGGACGCTCGATGCGTTCCGGGTGTTCGACTCGATCTTCATCATGACCAAGGGCGCCCAGAACACCGAGTCGGTGTCGATCGTGGGCTACCAACAGCTGCTCTCGCGGCTGAACCTGGGCCTGGGATCGGCGGTGTCGGTGCTGATCTTCCTGCTGGTCCTCATGATCGCGACCGCCTTCGTCAAGGGCTTCGGCACGACCGTGCCCAAGGGGAGCTGAACGATGCGCCACGGAAGCCGTGAGTACACCACCTGGTCGATCCTCATCGCCGCGGTCGTCGTCTTCGCGATGTTCCCGGTGCTGTGGATCATGTCGCTGTCGTTCAAGACGGCGGCGACGGTCGGCGACGGCCGGCTGGTCCCCAAGGAGTGGACGTTCGACAACTACAAGGGACTGTTCAGCGGCGGCTTGGACAGCCCGTTGCTGCGGCCGCTGATCAACTCGATCCTCATCGCGCTGATCGCCACGACGATCGCGGTGGCGCTCGCCTCGCTGGCCGCCTACGCGATCGCGCGCCTGGACTTCCCCGGCAAGGCGATCGTGCTCGGCGGCGCCTTGGCCGTGTCGATGTTCCCGCCGATCTCCGTGGTCGGGCCGCTGTTCGACATGTGGCGCGCGCTGGGCCTCTATGACACCTATCCGGGCCTGATCATCCCGTACCTCACCTTCGCGCTCCCGCTCGCGATCTACATCCTCGTCGCGTTCTTCCGCGAGATACCTTGGGACCTCGAGGAGGCGGCGCAGGTCGACGGCGCGACGCCGTTCCAGGCCTTCCGGCGCGTCATCTTCCCGCTCGCCGCGCCGGGCGTCTTCACGGCGGCCATCCTCGTCTTCATCTTCGCGTGGAACGACTTCGTGTTCGCGATCTCGCTCACGTCGTCCAACGCGTCGCGCACGGTCCCCGCGGCCATCGCCTTCTTCACCGGCGAGTCGCAGTTCACGTCCCCCACCGGGAACATCGCCGCGGCGGCGGTCCTCGTGACCGTCCCGATCATCATCTTCGTCCTCATCTTCCAGCGTCGGATCGTCGCGGGCCTCACGGCCGGCGCCGTCAAGGGCTGAGCAAGCACCAACCGGAGGATTCCCATGGCCGGCATCGAGCTCCAGGGCATCACCAAGCGTTATCCCGACGGCACCGAGGCCGTCAAGGACCTCACCCTGTCGATCGCCGACGGCGAGTTCGTGATCCTCGTCGGCCCGTCGGGCTGCGGCAAGTCGACCGCGCTGAGGATGATCGCCGGGCTCGAGGACATCTCCGAGGGCGAGCTGCGCATCGGCGGTGAGGTGGTCAACGAGCGCGCGCCGAAGGACCGCGACATCGCCATGGTGTTCCAGAGCTATGCCCTGTACCCGCACATGACCGTGCGGGAGAACATGGGCTTCGCGCTCGAGCTGGCGAAGGTGCCGGAGGCCGAGCGCAACAAGAAGGTCGAGGACGCGGCGGCCATCCTGGATCTGACCCAGCATCTGGATCGCAAGCCGGCGAACCTGTCCGGTGGCCAGCGCCAGCGCGTGGCGATGGGCCGCGCGATCGTCCGCGACCCGTCCGCCTTCCTGATGGACGAGCCGCTCTCGAACCTCGACGCCAAGCTCCGCGTGCAGATGCGCACCGAGGTCTCCCGCATCCAGCAGCGCCTCGGCACGACCACCGTCTACGTCACCCACGATCAGACCGAGGCGATGACGCTCGGCGACCGCGTCGCCGTCATGCGCGCCGGGCGCCTGCAGCAGGTCGACACGCCGAGGGTGCTCTACGAGCAGCCGACCAACCTGTTCGTCGCGGGCTTCATCGGCTCACCGGCCATGAACTTCTTCTCGGCGGAGATCGACGGCGACCGGTTGCGGACGCCGTTCGGCGACGTGCCGCTGCCCGCGCGCCTCAGGAGCGCGGCCGCGTCGGCGTCGGGCAAGCGCGTCATCGCCGGCCTCCGACCGGAGTCCTTCGAGGACGCCGGCGTGGCCCGTGCCCAGAACCGCACGGGCGGCCACGAGTTCGAGGCCGAGGTGGACCTGACCGAGTCGATGGGCTCCGAGGTGTACGCCTACATCCGGCTCGAGAGCGATCTGGCCGAGTCCGACGAGCTGGCCGAGATCGCCGCCGACTCCGGTGCGGCCGACGTGCCGGGCGCCGGCAATGACCAGCTCGTCGCGCGCCTCAGCCCCGAGACGACCGTCGAGCGCGGCCAGCAGGCGCGCTTCTGGCTGGACACCGACAAGCTGCACATCTTCGACCTGAGCGACGGCCGGAGCCTGGGCCGCGACGAGGCCACGCCGGTGCGCGCCGCCGCGGCGTCCGCGGCCGACCGCGGCTCGGACGGCGGCGCGGTCGTGACGCCGGACGGCGGCACCAGCAGGCCGGGCCAGGCCTAGGAGCGTGGGTCGGTAACGGGCCGCGGGTTTCGCCCTCAGGGCGAACACCCGCAAGGGAACCTGGCCCTCTGGGCCGGCGTTCCCCTAGTGCTGCTCGGCCCGCAGCCGCGCGAGCACGTCCTCGCTCCACTCATGCGTGCGCAGCAGGCGGTAGCGGTCGGCGCCGACCCGGAGGTAGGCGTCGGCCTCGGTGCCGCGGCCGAGCATCCCGGCGTCGCGCAGCATCGTCACGACCGGGACGTACTCCTCCTCGTACCAGCGCCGCGCGAGCTGGCGGCGATCCATCACCTCGTGGTGCTCCTGGGTCCAGCGCCAGCCCCACGCCTCGATGTTCTCGGCGAGGTCGGCGAAGGCCCACGGATCGCTGGGCCGGACGCGCTCGCGGTCCTGCAGCGGCAGCGGCACGCGCTCGAAGAAGACGCGCTCGTGGCTCTTGAGCGGCAGGTCGGCGCGCAGCAGGCCGCGATCGGCGCCGACGCGGGTGACGACCTCGACGACGTGGGCGTCGATGACGTGCAGGCCGAGCGCGCGCGAGACCGACACCCGATGGTGGCCGTCCTTGACGAAGTAGACCTCGCCGACCTTGTACAGGTCGACGGGCGGCATCGGCTCGCCGCGGCGCATCGCGGCCGCGATGCGCTCCCACCGCGCGCGCACCTGCGGGGTGGTCGGTCGGAAGTGGCGGTCGAAGCCGCGCGTGCGGTCGACCGTGCCGACGATCGCGTCCAGCGGGACGACCTGTTGGCCGGTGTCGCGCTCCTGCAGGCGGCCCAGCGCGGAGACGACCTCCTCGAAGGGCAGGATGTGGTCCACGTCGCCGGGCTCGCGCCGCAGCCAGCGGCGCAGGCGGGAGAGCGCCAGCCGCCGTCGCGCGCGCAGGAAGTCGTCCTGGGCGTCGGCGCCGGCGAGACCGGTGCTGCGCGGGGGCACGCCTGCAAGGTACCCAGTGTCGGAACCAGCGTGCCATAGTGGCGATCGTCTACGCCGCTGAGGCCAACGCACGTGCCTCGTCGTACACCCAGGAGGCGGAAAGCCCGTTGACGGCTGTCCGTGGCTCTGCCTAGGGTTGGCCGGAGCGGTGCAAGCCACATAGGAGGGGCACATGGAGGGGACGCCGACCGCGGCTCCCGAAGGGGAGCGGATCGATGCTGGCGCATCGCCTGCCGCAGACATCCATCTGGAGCGCGTCACCAAGCGCTTCGGCGACGCCGTCGCCGTCGACGATCTGACGCTCTCGATCGAGCGTGGGGCGTTCTACGCTCTGCTGGGCCCGTCGGGCTGCGGCAAGACGACGACGCTGCGCATGATCGGCGGCTTCGAGGACCCGTCCGCGGGGATCGTCTACCTGGGGGGCGAGAAGGTCACCGACCTGCCGCCCTACAAGCGCGACGTCAACACGGTGTTCCAGTCCTACGCGCTGTTTCCGCATCTCAGCGTGGAGCGCAACGTCGCCTTCGGCCTCGAGCGCCGCAAGGTCGGCAAGGACGAGGTCAAGCGGCGCGTCGCCGAGACGCTGGACATGGTGCAGCTGGGCCCGCTGGCCAAGCGGCGCCCGGCGCAGCTCTCCGGCGGCCAGCAGCAGCGCGTCGCCCTGGCGCGGGCGCTGGTCAACCGGCCGCGGGCCTTGCTCCTGGACGAGCCGCTCGGGGCGCTGGACCTGCGCCTGCGCAAGCAGCTGCAGCTCCAGCTCAAGCGCATCCAGCGCGAGGTCGGGATCACGTTCGTGCACGTGACCCACGACCAGGAGGAGGCCATGTCGATGGCCGACACGATCGCGGTCATGAACAAGGGCCGCATCGAGCAGGCCGGCAGCGCCGAAGAGCT
The DNA here is from genome assembly GCA_033855515.1 of Baekduia sp. Classification (GTDB taxonomy): domain Bacteria; phylum Actinomycetota; class Thermoleophilia; order Solirubrobacterales; family Solirubrobacteraceae; genus Baekduia. The sequence continues at coordinate 3,750 of JAWVGD010000279.1, read as the reverse complement.
CTACGAGCGCCCGCACACGGCGTTCGTCGCGAACTTCCTCGGGGTGTCGAACCTCGTCGACGGCAAGGTGCTCAGCCGCGGGACCGACATCGCGACGGTCGAGACGCCCGACGGGACCATCAGCGTTCCGTGCGACCGGATGGCCGAAGACGCGGGCGACGCGGTCCGCATCGGCGTGCGCCCCGAGAAGATCGAGCTCGTGCCGGTGGCCGACGGCACGCCGCCCGGCCACAACGCGCTGCGCGGCACCGTGACCGTCGCCTCGTTCCTCGGCGTCTCGATCCAGTACATCGTCACCGCCCCCGGCGGGGAGGAGCTGACGGTCTACGCCCCCAACCGCGACGGCCAGCAGCCGCGGGCCCTGGGCGTCGGCCAGGAGGTCCTGCTGACGTGGGACCCGCAGCACACGTTCGTCGTGGCCCGCGATGTCTGACCGTGACGTCGAGCGGGCGCTCGAGCGCCTGCTCTTCGAGTCCGACCCGTCCGGCGGCGGCATGTCCCGCCGGCGCTTCCTGGGCCGGTCGGGCGCTGCCGCCCTGGGGCTGACCGCGCTGGGCTCGGCGCTGGCCGGCTGCTCCATCCAGGGCGAGGCCGCCAGGGGCGTCAACGCCGCCAAGGCCGTCACCGTTCGCCATCCGCGGGCCTCCATGGCCGGGCTGCGGTGGGCCAACTGGCCGCTGTACATCGACGAGAAGTCGCTGAAGACCTTCGACAAGCTGCACGGCGTCAAGGTCAAGTACGTCGAGGAGATCAACGACAACTTCGAGTTCTTCGGCAAGGTCCGCCAGCAGCTGGCCCAGGGCCAGGACATCGGGCGCGACATCGTGACGCTGACCGACTACATGGCGGCGCGCTGGGTGCGCGACGGCTACTGCGAGCCGCTGGACAAGAGCAACATCCCCAACATCAAGAACCTCGCCCCCAACCTGCAGTCGATCAACTACGACCCCGAGCGCACCTACACGCTGCCGTGGCAGTCGGGTGGCACGGGCATCGGCTACAACCCCAAGAAGACCGGGCGCAAGCTCGAGAGCGTCAACGACCTCTTCGACCCCGCCTTCAAGGGCCGCGTCACGATGTTGTCAGAGCCCTACGACAGCGCCTGCCTGACGCTGCTGGGCATGGGCGTCGACGCGTCGAAGGCCAAGATCGACGACATCCTCAAGGCGATCGCCAAGATCAAGCAGGCCAAGGACGCCGGGCAGATCCGGCGCTTCACCGGCAACGATTACACGACCGACCTCGCGAAGGGCAACGTCTGGGCCGCGGTCGCCTACTCCGGCGACCTCGTGCAGCTCCAGGCCGACAACCCGGACCTGGAGTTCATCTACCCCAAGGAGGGCTCCATGTTGTTCACCGACAACATGATGATGCCCAAGCACGTCGCCCATCCCTACGGCGCCGAGGTTCTGATGAACTACTACTACGAGCCCGAGGTGGCGGCCAAGGTGGCGGCGTACGTCAACTACATCACCCCGGTCAACGGCGCCCGCGAGGTGCTGCAGAAGACCGACCCGAAGCTCGCGAACAACCCGCTGATCTTCCCGCCCGACGACGTGCGCAAGCGGCTCTACGCCTACCCGGCGCTGACGCCGGCCGAAGAGCGCGCGATGCAGTCGGCGATGGCCGACGTGACGGGGGCCTGACCGGATGCTGCGCCTGAGCCTCGCCCGCCGCCGCAGCCTGGTGCCCTACCTGTTCCTGGGCCCCGGCCTGCTGTGGCTGATCATCTTCTACGCGATCCCGCTCATCAACCAGGGCGGCGTGTCCCTGATGACCGGCAACCCGGAGCAGGGCTACAACCTGCACTGGCACTTCGCGACCTACAGCAACGCGATCTCCGACTACGGCACGCAGTTCGGCCGCTCGGTCATGTTCGCCGGCGCCGCGACGATCCTCGACCTGATCATCGCGTTCCCGCTGGCGTACTTCATCGCGTTCAAGGCCGGCCGCTGGAAGAACTTCATGCTGCTGCTGGTCGTGCTGCCGTTCTTCACCTCCTACGTGCTGCGCACGGTGGCCTGGCAGTTGATCCTCAACGACAACGGCTGGGTCGTGCACCGCTTCCAGGACGTCGGGCTGCTGAGCGGCAACGGTCGGCTGCTGGCGTCGACGAAGGCCGTCGTGGCCGGCATCACCTACAACTTCCTGCCGTTCATGGTGCTCCCGCTCTACGTCTCGCTGGAGAAGATCGATCGCCGGCTCGTCGAGGCGGCGACCGACCTGTACGCCAGCCGGGCGACGGCGTTTCGCAAGGTGACGCTGCCGCTGGCGCTGCCGGGCATCTTCGCCGGGTCGCTGTTGACGTTCATCCCGGCCTGCGGCGACTTCATCAACGCCGCGCTTCTGGGGACGCCCAAGCAATACATGATCGGCAACGTCATCCAGAGCAAGTTCCTCAACATCTTGGACTACCCGACGGCGGCGGCGCTGTCGTTCATCCTCATGTCGGCGATCCTGATCGGGATCCTGATCTACGCCCGATTGCTCGGGACCAAGGCGTTGACGGAGGCTGCCGTCTGATGTCCCGCGACCGGCTGCGCAACGGAGTCCTGGGGGTCTGGTCGGGCCTGGCCCTGCTGTACCTCTTCGTCCCGATCTTCATCGTCATCCTCTACTCGTTCAACGACAACAAGGGCCGCTTCAACTTCACCTGGCAGGGCTTCACGTTCAAGCACTGGGCGCACCCGTTCGCCAGCCACGACCTCACACAGGCGCTGCAGAACTCGCTGATCATCGCGCTGGTCTCGACGCTCATCGCCGTCGCGCTGGGGACGTTCATGGCGCTGGCGCTCGTGCGCTACGGGTTCCGCGGCAAGGGCCTGGCGGACCTGTTCGTCTTCCTGCCGCTCGCCACGCCCGAGGTCGTCCTCGGCGCCTCGCTGCTGGGCCTGTTCCTCACGCTGCACGTCGCGACCGGGATGGTCACGATCATCATCGCCCACGTCATGTTCACGGTGTCCTACGTGGTGGTGACGGTCAGAGCCCGGCTGGAGGGCATGGACCGCCACATCGAGGAGGCGGCCATGGACCTCGGCGCCGCCGAGTGGACGACGTTCCGCAAGGTGACGCTGCCGATGATCGCCCCGGGCGTCGCCTCGGCAGCCCTGCTGGCGGCGGCGATCTCGGTCGACGACTACGTGGTGACGAGCTTCAACGCCGGTCAGACGCAGACGTTCCCGCTGTTCATCTACGGCTCGACCCGGCAGGGCGTGCCGGCCGAGGTCAACGTGCTCGCCACGCTGATCCTCGTCGCCGTGCTCCTCCTCATGGTGGCCAACGTCGGCCTCCAGAAGGCCCGCGCGCGGCGCGACACGCGCATGACCGGCGAGGACCCCGACGCGCTCGTGGCGCTCGAGCTGGCGGAGGCGACCGCGCGCGGGTAGGCGGCGCCGCCGGCCTCCGCTGCGCGGGTCGGCTCGCGGGCCCAATGCGCGCCGTCGTCATCACCCGTCACGGAGACCCCTCGGTCCCGCAGGTGCAGGAGCGCCCCGACCCGGCACCGCCGGGCCCGGGCCAAGTCCGCATCGCGGTGCCGTTGCATCAGGCGCCCGAGGCGCACCGGATCATCGCGGCGGGTCAGAACGCCGGCAAGGTCGTGTTGGTCCCGTAAGCGGCGGCTGCTAGGCTCGCATGCAGTCCATGTCGTTCCTCCTGCTCGACCTTCGACTTCTCCTCCTCCCCCGCTAGGGGGATGAGCTGCGCGTGGCGGCCGCCTGAAGCCGCGAACCACTGAGAAGAGCGAAGCAC
>JAWVGD010000278.1:0-2565 GCA_033855515.1 Baekduia sp. | reverse complement strand
TGGTCAGCGCCGCGGTCACGAAGCTGCCGGGAGCGCGCAGCGTGCTGGAGAACGCCCTGGGACGCGCGGTCAAGGGCTCGACCGGCGGGCCGGACGCCGCCGCGCGCGCGACCTCCGGGTCGCTCGTCGTGGCGTCGGCATTCGACGCGACCGGCGGCCGCCTGAGCACCGTGCGCCTCGAGGGCGTCAACGGCTACGACTTCACGGCGGCGATCCTCGCCTGGGGCGCCGAGCGCGCCGCGGCCGGCGAGCTGCAGGGCACCGGCGCTCTGGGCCCTGCGGACGGCTTCGGCCTCGACGTGCTGGCCGACGGCGTCGCCCAGTCGGGCATCAGCCGGGTCTGACGGCCGGCGCGTGTGACGTTTCCGGGAACTGTTCCCGGAAACGTCACACGCGTGGCGACGAGTCGTAACTCGCGCTACCTTCCCGGCATGTGCGCGGCATGTGCCATGGCTGCCGCCGCCGGCGCGACCGGCGCGCGGACCTGGCTGCAGACCCACCACCTGACGTGGATGACCCCGATCCGGCTGCGTCGGGTGACGATCGGCCTGTGCGCCGCCGCGCTGGCGGTCTCGACGATCGGGTTCAGCGGGTCCACCGCCTCGCCGCCGCCGTCGCACGGCGCGGCGCACGCCACGTCCCGCTGACCGGCCCGCGGCAGGGTGCCGCCCCGCGCCGCCGAACGTTCTTGACGTGGCCTTCGACGACCCTGCGGACGCGGACGAGTTCTTCGCCGAAGCCGATCGCCGGGCGCGTGAGCGCCGGGAGCGCCGCCGCCTGCGCCAGGACGCCCGGCGCGGCCGGCGTATGCGGCCTCGGCCGACGCACCGGTTCGCCGAGACCCGCCACCTCGCCTCCACGCCCGCCGGCCGCATCCTCATCGTCGCGGCCGCCGTCATCGCGCTCTTCACGGTCATCGGGCTGGCAGCGCTCTGGCCGCACGGCGGCGCGGACCGCCATCACGCGCAGTCGGCCCCGCCGCCGACGCAGGGCGCCAAGGTCACGGCCGTCCGCGAGATCCGCTGTCCCGGGCCGACGCCGCAGCAGTGCCGCCAGCTCCGGGTCGCGGTGGGCGGCAGGCAGGTCCCCATCACGCTCGGGCCGGTCAACGTCTCCCCCCGGATCCACGAGGGGCAGAGAATCCGCGTGGCGCCGGTCGTGCAGGGCGTGGGGCCGGCCCTGCCTCCCGGCGCGGAGCGATACAGCTTCGTCGACGTCGACCGCCATGGCTCCGTGCTGCTCATGGGCCTTGCGTTCGCGCTGGCGGCGATGGTGCTGCTCTGGTGGCGCGGGCTCCTGGCCGTCGTGGGCGTCGCGCTGTCGATCCTCCTGCTGACGACGTTCCTCGTCCCGGCGCTCCTCCAGGGACGGCCTGCGCTGCTCGTCGCGCTGGTCACGGCGCTTGCGGTCATGTTCGTCACGACGGTGCTCACCAACGGGATCGGTGCGCAGACCCTCGCCGCCGTGCTCGGCATCACCGCAACCCTGCTCCTCGCCTGCGGGCTTGCCAGCGCATGCGTCGCCCTCGCGCACGTGGACGGCCGGACGGACGAGCTGTCGCTCATCCTCAGCCAGCAGGCCAGCTCGCTGTCCCTGCGCGGCGTCGTGCTCGCGGGGATGATCGTCGGCGCGCTCGGTGTCCTCGCCGACACGGCGGTCACACAGGCGTCAGCGGTGATGGCGTTGCGGCGCGCCGACCCGGACCTGACCGCCGGGGGCCTGTACCGCGGCGCGTTCGTCGTGGGCCGCGACCACCTGTCGGCCACGATCCACACGCTTGTCCTGGCCTATGCCGGAGCCGCGCTGCCGCTGCTGCTGGTCATGCGCTCCAGCGGCGCGAACACCGTGGACGCGCTCAACGCCCAGGCCATCGCGGAGCCCGTCGTCGCGACGATCGTGGGCTGCCTCGCCCTCATGGCAGCAGTCCCGGTGACCACCGGGCTCGCGTCAATGCTGGTGTCCCGCGTGCCCGCCGGTCTCCTCCCCGACGGACACGGCCACCACCACTAGCTAGGAGTCGCCGCCCTGCGCGATGCGCAGGAACGCCTCCCAGCGGCGCTTGTCGCGCTGGAGGCGGCGCTGCTCCTCGGAGCCGTCCTCGCAGGACTCGAGGCCCTTCTCGGCCTCCTTGGCCTTCGCCTCGAGGTCCGAGCGGTCCAGCGAATCCGGGTCCAGCGCCTCCTCGACGAGGATCAGCACGCCGTCGTGGGAGACCTGCACGTAGCCCTCGCCCTGGGCGAGCCGGACGACGTCCGAGTCGCTCTTGTAGAGCCGCAGCTCGGTCGGGTCCAGCAGGCCCAGCAGCGGCTGGTGGTGGGCCAGGATGCCGATCGACCCCACCGTCGTGCGGGTCGAGACCATCTCGACCTCGTCGTTGAAGACCTCGCCCTCGGGCGTGAGGACCTCGACCTGGAACGGCGTGCGCGCCACGGGCTACTCGTCCCCGTCCTTGTCCTCGGACGAGTCGTCGTCCGTGTCCGAGTCCTTGTCGCCGTCGTCGGAGTCCTTGCTGGCCCCCGTGACGTCGTCGATGCCGCCCTTGAGGAAGAACGCGGACTCCGGCAC
>JAWVGD010000277.1:0-6859 GCA_033855515.1 Baekduia sp. | reverse complement strand
CGTCGCCCGGGGCGCGTTCACCGGCAATGGATACGTAAACGCGCCCCGCACACCCAGGCGGCCGCGGCGCGGGCCGCATGGCGCTCAGTGCGCGCGCTCGTCGTGCCGCGGTACGGGGTCTGTCGGCAATCACAGGGAGGTTGGGTGCAGGCGCGTGCGCTTGGGGTCTGCCGCCGGCCCCGGGGCGGGCGGGTTCGGGCGCGAACGAAGGACGCCGCGCGACTCAAGGCGCGTTCACCGGCAATGGACACGTGAACGCGCCCCGCACACGCGCAAGCGACCGAGCGAACGCGCCCGCCCGTCCCGGCACCCACGACCACGGAAGCCCGAACGCGCCCGCACACCTCAGCCTCCCTGTCGTTGCCGACAGACCCCGCACCGCAGCCGCCCCGCACGGCCCGCAACCGACGCGCACCGACGCCGCGAAGCCCCTACCCCCGCGCCATCGGCAGCGTGAACCCGCCCGACTGCGCCCCCGTCGCCAGCTCGGCCTCGAGCGTCGCCGCCTGCTCGCGGAACCGCTCCACGTTGGCGAGCTTGATGTCCTCGTAGCCCCGCACGACGTCGGGGAGGTCGGCGATCTCGGCGATCGTCGCGTGGGTGACCGGGGTCAGCCGCTCCAGCGAGCGCTCGACGAGGGCGCGGTACTCGGCCGGCAGCGCCCGCTCGACGCGGCGGACCTTCGGGAGGCCGAAGAGGTCCAGCCGGGTCCCGCGGAGCCGGCGCATCCCGCGGAGCACCCGGAACGCGGGGAAGAACCAGCGCCCGAGCTTGACCTTGCGGTCCATGCCCAGCGCGCGGAGCACGGGCGGGTGGAGCATCACGTACACCTTGGCGCCCTTGCCGAACGTCGCCTCGCGCCGCGCCGACTCGACCGCGTCGAGGTGCAGCCGCGCCACCTCGTACTCGTCCTTGTAGGCCAGCAGCTTGTACAGGTTGCGCGCGTAGGCCTCGGCGATCGCCGTCTCCCCCGGCGCGCCCCGCCGGCGCTCCTGCTCCGCCACGGCCATCACATCGTCGGCGTAGCGCCGCGCCAGCGCCACGTCCTGGTAGGCGATCAGCTCGGGCACGCGGATCTCCAGGATCCGCCGCAGCTCCCCGCCCGTGCCGGTGGCCTCCACGATCTCCAGCGCCTCGCCGGCCAGCACCGGCGCCGCCGACGCGACGAGGTCGTCGCCGGCCGCGCGCGCCATCGCCTGGGCCACGACGTCGGGCGCCGCGACGACCGCACGGCCCCACGCGAAGGCCGCCAGGTTCTTCTCGACCGCGGCGCCGTTGAGGCGGATCGCCTGCTCGAGCGCGTCGGCGCTCAGCGGCAGGCAGCCGGCCTGGTAGGCCGCGCCGATCAACACCGTGTTGGTCGGCATGTGGTCGCCGAAGAGCGCCTCGCTGAGCTCCTCGGCGTCGACGAAGACGTTCTCGTCGGCTCGCGTGACGGCCGAGATCGCCTTGACGTTGCGCTCCAGTGCCGGGAACTTGACGCCGGTGTCGGTCACCATCGCCGCGGTCGGGACCGCGTGCGTGTTGACGATCGCGACCGTCCGCTCCGGGTCGGCGGCGAGCAGGTTCTTGGGGTTGGCCGCGCCGAGCACGTCGAAGCCCAGCAGGAGGTCCGCGGCGCCCGAGGACGCCTTGTTGGAGCCCTCGATCGGCTCACGGGCGATGCGCACGTCGGAGACGACCGGGCCGCCCTTCTGCGCCAGCCCCGTCTGGTCCAGGCCGTAGCTGTGCTTGCCGTCGAGCATCGCCGCCATCTGCAGGATCTGCGAGACGGTCACCACGCCGGTGCCGCCGACGCCGGGCATCCGCATCAGGAACTCGTCGCGCCGGACGCGCAGGATGGGCTCGGGCAGATCGACGGGCGGCAGCGGGATCGCGGCCTCGGCGAGCTTCTTGGTGGCCTTGCCGGCGCCCTTGGCGGGAACGACGGTCAGGAAGGACGGGCAGTCGCCCTTGACGCAGGAGTAGTCCTTGTTGCAGGACGACTGGTGGATCTGCGTCTTGCGCCCGAACTCGGTCTCGACCGGCAGCACCGACATGCAGTTGGACTTGGACCCGCAGTCGCCGCAGCCCTCGCAGACGCGCTCGTTGATGTGGATGCGCTCCGCCGGCTCGGCGGCCTTGCCGCGCTTGCGCAGGCGGCGCAGCTCGGCGGCGCAGTGCTGGTCGTGCAGCAGCACGGTGACGCCCGGGACCCGGGCCAGCTCGGCCTGCGCGGCAGGCAGGTCGTCGCGGTGGCGGACCGACGCGATCGGGTCCAGCGTGACGTTCTTGTAGCGCTTGGGGTCCTCGGCGGTGATGATGATCTTCTGCACGCCCTCGAGCGCCAGCCAGCGCGTCATCTCGGGGATCTTCAGCTGGCCGATGATGTCCTGGCCACCGGTCATCGCGACCGTGTCGTTGTAGAGCAGCTTGTAGGTGATGTTCGCGCCCGAGGCGGCGGCGAAGCGGATCGCCAGCGAGGCCGAGTGGTGGAACGTGCCGTCGCCCACGTTCTGGACGAAGTGGTCGGCGTCGATGAAGTCCTTCATCCCGACGAACTGCGCGCCCTCGCCGCCCATCTGCGTGATGCCGGTGATGTCGCCCTTGCCCTCGGGCGCCAGCAGGACCATCGTGTGGCAGCCGATGCCGCCGCCCACCACGGTCCCGTCCGGGTTGACGGTCGAGGAGTTGTGCGGGCAGCCCGAGCAGAACATCGGCGTGCGCGCGAGCGTCGGGACCGTGCGCTGCATCATGGCCTGGCGCGCCTCGATCTGCGCGACCCGCGCCGTGACCGAGTCGAGCTGCACGCGCTGCTGCAGGCGGTGCGCCAGCGCCACGGCGATCGCGTCGGCGTCGAGGTCGGATTCGGGCGACAGCAGCGGCGCGTCGCGCTCGTCGCGCTTGCCGACGATCCGCGGGGCGTCGGCGGTGCCGTACAGCGCGTCGCGCAGCGCGGTCTCCAAGAAGGGCAGCTTCTCCTCGATGACGAGGATCTCGTCCAGCCCGCGGCCGAAGGCGCGGAACGCCTCGCGGTCGTTCGGGTAGAGCATCCCGACCTTCATCAGGCGGACGCCCGCGCGCTCCAGCGCGCGCTGGTCGAGGCCCAGCTCGTCCAGCGCCTGGACGAGCTCGTAGTACACCTTGCCCGCGGCGACGACGCCGAGCCACGCCTCGCGCGTCGGGATCGACACGGGGTTGAGCTGGTTGAGCGCCGCGTACTGGCGCGCGATCTCCAACCGCACGCCGAACAGCGTGCGCTCGAGCTCCAGCGCCACGGCCGAGAGCATGTTGCCGTTGGGCTGGTGGCGGTAGGGCCGTCCCTCCCACTCGACCTCGGGGATGACGGGCCCGACGCGCGCCGGCCAGACCTGGACGGTCCCCGCGGAGTCGGCGATGTTCGTGACGACCTTCATCGCGCTCCACAGGCCCGAGGCGCGCGAGCAGGCGATGGCGTGCAGGCCGAAGTCGAGGACCTCCTGCAGCGTGCCGGGATAGAACGTCGGCATGTGCAGCGAGGCGAGCGTCGCCTCGGCGGCCGACGGCAAGGTGGAGGACTTGCACGACGGGTCGTCGCCGACGAGCGCCAGCGCGCCGCCGTGGGAGTGCGTGCCGGCGAAGTTCGCGTGGCGCAGCGCGTCCATCGCCCGGTCCAGGCCCGGGTTCTTGCCGTACCAGACGCCGGCCACGCCGTCGAAGCGCGACGGGTGGGCCGGCCCCAGCCCCTGCGCCATCTGCGAGCCGTAGACCGCGGTCGCCGCGAGCTCCTCGTTGAGCCCGGGCGTGAAGTGCAGCTCGTGCTCGGCCGCGATCTCGCGCAACCCGAGGATCTCCTTGTCCAGGCCGCCGAGCGGCGAGCCCTGGTAGCCGGAGACGAACGTGGCGGTCTTGAGGCCGCGGCGGCGATCGGAGCGCACCTGGTCGAGCAGCACCCGGACGAGCGCCTGGGTCCCCGACAGCAGGACCGTTCCCTGCTCGAGGAGGTACTTGTCGCTCAGCGCGACGTCCGGTCGATGCAGCTTGACCGGCGTCGCGGCACCACCGCGGGCGGCGGAGCCCCCGCTGGGCGTGGTCGGCTGCGTGCTGGTCGAGCTCTGGCTCCCGATGCCATCCGTCGTGCGCGGCACTCCGGCGCTCCCTCTTCTCGCTGGGCAAGTCGACGACCCCGAATGGGTCAGGTGACCTTACCACCGATCCCGGCGGTTCTAAACGCTTGGTCAGTTCGACGCTAGCGGCGCGGGCGCCCCACGAGCCGCCGCAGGCGATCCAGCAGGGCGCCGAAGAAGAGCGAGAGGCCGGAGATCGGCTTGGCAGGCGCCGGGGCGGCGCGCGGGCCGGGCGCCGGCGGCGCGGGCGCCGGCGGAGGCGTGCCGGTGGGCGGCGGCGCGGAGGGCGCGCCGGCAGCCCCGACCGTCTCCGCTGCGGGCGCAGGCGCCGCCGCCGCGGGTGCGGCAGGCGCGGCAGGCGCCGCCTCAGCCGCCTCAGCCGCCCCCGCCGCCGGCTCCATCGTCGCCTGCAGACACGCCGCGAAGTCGCGCATGAGCCGGTTGGAGATGTCCTGGATCATCCCGCTGCGCCCGAAGCGTGCGAGGCGGCCGGTGATCGTGAAGTCGGTGACCACGTCGACCGTCGTGATGCCGCCCGCGTCGCGGATGGTCGAGACGATCGTCGCGCTCGCACCGCCCTGGCCGCGCTTGTCGGTCCCGCGAGCGCTCATCGTGGCCGTCCGCGCCGCCTCGTCCAGGGAGTCCAGCTTGAGCGTCCCGTTGTAGGACGCGGTCGTCGGGCCGAGCTTGACCGTGAACGTCCCCGAGTAGGTGCCGTCGTCGCCCGCCTCGGTGATCTCGGCGCCCGGCAGGCACGGCGCGACGCGCTCGACGTCGATCAGCGCCTTCCAGACCTCGTCGGCGGGGGCCGCGACGGAGAACGACTGCTCGAGCTTCATGCCCCCACCTCGTGGATGCGGCCCTGGGCGTGCGTGAGGCGCCCGCCCTCGTGGCCGCGCCGGACGGCGACGACCTCGGCCATGATCGACAACGCCGTCTCCTCGGCGGTGAGGCCGCCGAGGTCCAGGCCGATGGGCGCCGCGATGCGCGCCTGCTCCTCGTCGCCGAACCCGAGCGCGACGAGGCGCTCGCGGCGGCGCTCCTGCGCCCGGCGGCTGCCCATCGCGCCGATGTAGGCGGCGTCGGACCGCAGCGCCAGCGACAGCGCGGCGTCGTCGAGCTTGGGGTCGTGCGTGAGCACGGCGAGCGACGTGGCGCGGTCGATCCCGCCGAGCTGCTCCAGCGCCGGCTCCGGCCAGGCGGCGACGACCCGCTCGGCGTCCGGGAAGCGCTCGGGCTGCGCGAAGCGCGTGCGCGGATCCACGATGAACGGGCGCCAGCCGCTGATGCGCGCCAGCGTGCAGAGCTGGGCGGCGAAGTCGACGGCGCCGAAGATGATCAGCCGCGGCGGGGGCGCGACGACGTCGACGAAGAGCGCGACGCCCTCGACGTCGACCTGCTCGCTGCGCTCGGCCCACATGAGGTCGTCGGCGATCGCCGCCGCGGCCGCGTCCAGCGCGTCGTCGCCGAGCGTGCCCGAGCGCGTGCCGTCGGGCAGCACCAGCAGCTTGGCCCCGTTCTCGAGGCGGGTGACGTGCGCGCCGCGACCGCCCTCGCGCGCCAGATCGGCCAGCGCCGGGTCCTCATGGCGGGCGATCCAGACGTCGATCTCGCCGCCGCACGGCAGCCCGACGTCCCAGGCCTCCTCGTCGGCGATGCCGAAGTGCAGCAGCCGCGGCGGGCCGCCGGCCAGGACCTCCTCGGCCGCCACGACGACCGCGCCCTCGACGCACCCACCCGACACCGCGCCGGAGATGTCGCCGGCCGAGCTGACGGCCATCTTGGCGCCAGGCGGCCGCGGTGCCGAGCGCTTGACGGCGACGACCGTCGCGATCGCCGCGGTGTCGCCGCGTGCGGTCCACGCGTCCAGGTCGGTCAGCACGTCTCTCATCGGATGCCTCGTTCGAGTAGGTCGGCCAGCTCATCCAGCGAGGCCAGGGCATGGCCCGCGAGAAAGTGGTCGGTGTGGGGCAGGGCGGCGGCCATGCCGCGCGCCAACGGCTCGTAACCGGCGGTGGCGCGCAGCGGGTTCAGCCAGATCACACGGTATGCCGAGCGGCGCAGCCGTGCCATCTCGGCGCCGAGCAGCTCGGGGTCGCCGCGGTCCCAGCCGTCGGAGAGGATGACCACGACCGCCCCGCGGCCCAGGCGCCGACCGTGCACGCGGTTGAGCTCGGCGATCGCGGCGCCGATGCGCGTGCCGCCCGACCAGTCGCCGACCGCGGCGCCGGCGCGCGCCAGCGCGGCGTCCGGGTCGCGGCCGCGGAGCTCGAGCGTCAGGCGCGTGAGGCGCGTGCCGAAGGCGAACGCCTCGACGCGGGCGCGCGCGGCCACCGACGCCTGCGCGTACTGCAGGAGCATGCGCGCGTAGGGCGCCATCGAGCCGGACACGTCGAGGACGAGGACGACCCGTCGCGCGGTGTCGATCCGCCCCCGGCGGCGCAGCTCGATCGGCTCGCCGCCATGGCGCACGGCCGTGCGCAACGTCGCGCGGACGTCGGCGCGGGTGCCGCGGCGGCGCACGAGGCGCGTGCGGCGCCCGAGGCGCCGGGGCCCCCTCCGCGCCAGCCGCACCAGCAGCGCGTGGGCCAGCGCCCGCTCGGCGTCGGTGTAGGCGGCGAAGTCCTTGTGACGCAGCAGCTCGACGTCGCTGTAGGCGGCCGGCAGCGTGACCGGCTCCTCGACCCTGCGGCGGTCGCGCGGCGGGTCGGGGGAGGCGAAGCGCGGGAGCGCCGCCTTGGCGCCCTCGCCGAGGTCCAGCGGCGACGGGAGCG
>JAWVGD010000276.1:0-5649 GCA_033855515.1 Baekduia sp. | reverse complement strand
GCGGTCGGGATCGGCGAGGTGCGCGGGGCGGGCGTGCAGGCCGTCGCCCCGGCGCGCCGCGGTGCCGTGGCGCTGGCCTGCGGCACGACGCGCCTGCAGGCCGGTGGGCGCTCGGTCGCGCTGGGCGGCCGGGTGGATCGCGCGGCGCTCGACGCCGGGCGCCCGCTGCGGGTCACGGGCTGCGACGGGCCCGTCGCGTTGCCGGCGGGACGCAGCGAGCTGCTCGGCGCGACCGCGCCGCTGCGCCTCGACGGCGTGCGGCTGACCTCGGCGGCCCCGGTGGCCGCGCCGGCGACGGCGGCCGGGGGCGGCCGCGTCCTCGACGCGGGCGTCCAGCGGCCGGGCGGTCGCGACGGCGTGCGCGTGCAGGTCACGGGACCCTCCTGGCTGGTGCTCGGCGCGTCCTATGACCGGTTCTGGCGGGCGCGCTGCGACGGCCGCGACCTCGGCGCCCCGAAGCCGATGCAGGGCTACGCCAACGGCTGGCCGATCGCGGCCGGCTGCCACACCGTCGCGTTCACCTACGGGTTGCAGAAGGCCGCCGACGGGGCGTACCTGATCTCGGCGCTGGCGTGCGCCGCGTTGTTGGGGCTGTTGCTCATCGGCGCGCTGCGACGCCGGCGCGCGCCGGCCCTCGCGGGGGCGCCGCCCGCGCTGCTGGCCGTGCCGCCGGCGCCCCGCCCGCTGCCGCCGGCGCGCGCCCTGGCCATCGCGGTGCCGGTCGCCGCCGTGGTCGGCGCCGGCTTCGGCCTGCGGGCGGGCGCCGTCGCCGGCCCTGTCCTGGCGGTCATCCTCTGGCGCGGAATCGGCGATGCCGTGCTGGGCCGGGCGGCGGCCGTGCTGCTCGTGCTGGCGGTGCCCGCGGTCTATCTCGGCGTGGGGCTGGCGCAGAACGACCATCACCTGAAGGCCAACGCCACCACGTACCCGCTGGACCGCATCGCCGGCCACTGGCTCACGCTCGCCGGGCTGTTGATCTTGGTGGTGGTGCTGTGGCGCACACTGGCGGCCGCACGAGCCTCCGGCCCGGACTGGCCGGCGGGCGTCGAGCAACCGGCGTTGGAAGAAGACGATCCCCTACCGTCTGCGCGGTGAGCGCGACCGCCATCGACCTGCCTCGGGGACCCGAGCGCTTCCGCACCCTCTGGCGCCTGTGGCGCAACGAGCGCGCCGACCCGGAGCCGTTCTACCGCCTCCTGGCCGCCTATGCCGTCGAGGACCTCGACGCCCATCACGGTCCCCTCGGCGGCCAGACGATCGCCGACCTGGGCTGCGGGCCGGGGTACTACACGTACGCCTTCCGCGACCGCGGCGCGACGGTCATCCCCATCGACAACTCCGCCGACGAGTTGGAGCTGGGCGGCGCGCCCCCGCCGGGCTACGTCCTCGGCGACGCCGGGAACCTGCCGCTCGAAGACGCCGGCGTCGACGGCGTGTTCTGCTCCAACATGCTCGAGCACACGCCGTCCGCCGAGCCGATCGTGGCGGAGATCGAGCGCGTGCTCAGGCCCGGCGGCTGGGCCTACATCTCGTGGACGAACTGGTACTCGCCGTGGGGCGGTCACCTGATGGCGCCCTACCACTACCTCGGTCCGCGGCTCGGGCCGAAGTTGTACGAGAAGCGCCACGGCAAGCCGGAGAAGCACGCGTACGGCGAGACGCTCTGGGCCTGCCACATCGGCCCGACGCTGCGGCTGGTCGGCGGCCGCCCGGGGCTGGAGATCACCCAGGTCGAGCCGCGCTACTGGCCCTGGGCCCGCCCGGTCATGAAGGTCCCGGGGCTCCGGGAGCTGGTGTCGTGGAACTGCGTCATCCGTGTGCGCAAGGTCTAGCCGCCGGCTTGCCGCGCTCTTAGGAGCTTGTGGCCAACCGGCCGCCGGGCGTACCCTTGGCCGTGTGCCGTCACGCTGCCGGTCCGGGCACACGACGGCCGATCGATGAGGAGGTCGACGTGGTGACTCCGAAGCGCATGGCCGCTCTCCGCGATCGCGTGAGCTCCGGGCGGGCGCGAGCGGCGAGAGCGCAAGCTTCAGCGGGCGCTGCAACACGACGAGCATCAGCGCGGCCGCGAGCGCCGCGGTGAGGTCGGGCGCGGCGGCGTGGGCGAGAACGGCGGCTGGTCAGGCGGTACGGGCGTGTAGAGGCGGCGAGCGTCGTGCGGAAGCCCGCTACGCGCGCGTCGCCGCGGCCATCACCTCGCCGGCGAGTGCGACGGCCTCGAGGTCGTGGACCTCGGGCATGTTCACGATGATGCCGTCGAGGCCGGCCTCGAGGTTGGCGGCGATCTGCTCACCGACTTCGTCGCGATCGCCGTAGAGGATGATCGCGCCGAAGCGCTCGCCCATCGCCTCGCGCAGCGGCGCGACCTTCTTCTCGGCCGCCTCGTGCGTGTCGGCGATGACCAGCGTGCCGAGCTTGGTCTTGGTGATCTCCGACGGGTCGCGGCCGACGTCGGCGCAGTGGGCCTCCAGGACGCCCACCAGATGGCGGATGCGGTCCGGATCGCCGAAGATGTTGGAGGCGTCGGCGTACTGGGCGACCATCCGCAGCGTCTTGCGCTCGCCGCTGCCGCCGACCAGGATCGGGATGTCGCCGCGGATCGGCTTCGGGTTGTTGTAGACCTGCTCAACGCTGTGGTGCTTGCCGGCGTAGGTCGCCCGCTCCTGCGTGAACATCGCGCGGCAGATGTTCAGCGCATCTTCGAGTCGCTCGAAGCGCTCCTTCAACGGCGGGAAGTCGAAGCCGTAGGCCTTGTGCTCGCCCTCGAACCATGCGGCGCCGATGCCGAGGATCCCGCGGCCGCCGGAGAGGACGTCGATCGTCGTGGTGATCTTCGCCATCAGCGAGGGGTTGCGGTAGGTCACGCCGCCGACCATCAGGCCGAGGTTGACCTTCGAGGTGCGGCCCGCGAGCGCGCCGAGCGTGGTCGGGCCCTCGAGCATCCAGTTCTCCTCGGGCCCCACGCCCGGGATCTGATGCAGGTGGTCCATGACGTAGAGCGAGTCGAAGCCCGCCGTCTCGGCGGTCTGACCGATCTCGGTCAGCTTGTCCAACAACCCGGCGGGCTCGGTGCCCGGCAGGTTGAAGTTCGGGATCTGCAGGCCGGCGCGAATCGGAACGGGAAGCATGACTCCAGGCTAGAGCGCCGCGCCACGACTGTCGGCGTCCCCGCGACGGCGGGCGGCCACGACGCGATGCCCGTGTCCGGCGGCGTGGCGCCGGCAGCGCGGACACCGTCAACGGCGCCGTCCAGCCAGGCGGCGCCTCGAGCTGACCGACCGCGCCTCGTGGGACCCGGTGGGCGTGACGCCCGCCGGGTCCCCGAGCGTGCGACGGCTCAGGCGTTGGCCGTGATCGGCATCGACTGCACGATCCGCGCGTGGTTGCCCGACGGGTCTCGGAACCCTGCGTCGATGCCGTAGGGGGTCTTGGTCGGCTCCTGGGTGAACTCGACGCCGCGGGCACTGAGCTCCTCGAACCGCGCCTGGCAGTCGTCGGTCTCGAAGAACAGCCCGCCGGCCACGCCCTTGGCCATGAGGCTGCGGATCTGCTCAGCGGTCTCCGTCTCGAACGTCGGCGGCCCGGGGATGGCCATCAGGGCCACCGCGATGTCGGGCTGCTCGGCGGGACCGACGGTGAGCCAGCGGAAGTTGCCCATCTCCGCGACGGTCACGTCGGCGCGGACCTGGAAGCCGAGCTTCTCGGTGTACCAGGCAAGGGCTTCGTCCTGGTCGTCGACGAAGAGGTTGAACGTGCTGATCTTGAACATGCGCGTGTCCTTGGAGTGGATTCGTGGCTCCGATGAGCCGATGCGGCGACGTTAGCCCGCGGATCGCGTCTCGTCTTCTCCAAAGCTGCTCACCTGCGGTCTGCCGTAGATGAGGCAGTCCGGGTGGGCGGCCGTCACGCGTTCGAGGACACCCTCATCAGAAGTTCCGCTGGCGATCGGCGTGGGCGGGAAGCCTCCTGCCGATGTCGCGCTCGCCGGCACGTTCGATGGCTGCGTTGTTGACCGCCGCGGTGGTCGCCGGCGTCCTGCCGGGCGTGGCACGTGCGGGTGCGTTGCCGCTCGGCGCGCCCACGCTGCCCGAGGCGCGGGCGACCCGGGTCCTCGCCCGCGGCGTGACGCTGACGCACATCCAGCGTGGGGTGCCACCGGCCGCGGAGAGCTACACCGTCTCGGTCGCCTTCACCGCCGCGCAAGGCGACGCCGACGCGCTGGCGATGCAGCTCGCCGCCGAGGGCGTCGACGCGCGGGTCGAGACGATCACCCAGCGCGCGCCCGACGACCCGGCGCCGGGCGCGCTCGGCTACGCGGTCCGCTCGGGGTCCTTCGCGACCCAGGGCGACGCGACGGCGCTGCGCGACCGGTTGGTGGCGGCGGGCCACTCGTCGGCCCGCGTGGACTGGATCGGCGAGGATGGCGGCGCGACGACCGGGCCGTGGGTCGTGCAGGTGCTGACGATCGATGTGCGCCGCTTCCGGGGCAGCGTGACGCCGGTCCTGGGCTCCGGCATCGTGCCCGGGCGCGAGAAGGTGACGAGCATCGCGACGCGGCTGCACGCGACCGCGGCCGTCAACGGCGGCTACTTCGTCGTGACCGGCGCCGACGGGACCGAGGGCGATCTCGCCGGCGTCTCGGTCGTCCGTGGCCGGCTCGCGTCCGAGGCCGTTGCGGGACGGACCAGCCTCGTCCTCCCGAACCCTCGCGGCACCGGCGCACGCATCGACGCCGTCTGGACGCGCGACACGGTGCGCAGCTCCGACGGCGCCTCGCGGGAGCTCGACGGGGTCGAGCGCGGGCCTGGATCGATCCGCGCGTGCGGCGGCGTCGGTGGCGACCAGCCGACGCTGCTGCCCAAGCACGACTTCACCTGCGCCGACGCGAGCGAGATCATCCGCTACACCTCGCTCTTCGGCCCGGAGACGCCGTCCGGGGACGGCGCCGAAGCGGTCCTCGACGCCGCCGGACGCGTCACCGCCCTGCGCGAACCGCGCGGCGGTCCCATCCCGGTGGGCGGCTCCGTGCTCGCGGGCACCGGCGGTGGCGGCGACTGGCTGCGCGCGCATGCCCGTCCGGGCCGGCGCGTCGAGGTCCATCTGGGCGTCCGCGGCGCCACGGGACCGTTGCCGCTGCGTCGCTCCTTGGGCATCGTCAACGGCGGGCCACGCCTGCTGCGGGCCGGGCGCCCGGCGATCGACGCCCGTGCGGAGGGCTTCGTCTGGAGCGACAACCCCGAGTTCTTCTGGCGCTTCGGCGTGCGGCGCAACCCGCGGACGATGGCCGGCATCACCCGCGACGGCCGGCTGTTGCTGGTGACGGTCGACGGTCACGCCGCCGGCTACAGCGTCGGCGCCGGCTTCTCGGAGGAGGCGCGGATCATGGAGGCGCTCGGAGCGCGTGACGCGGTGAACCTCGACGGCGGTGGCTCGACGACCATGACCGTCGGCGGGCAGCTCGTCAACCGGCCGTCCGACGCCACCGGCGAGAGGCCGGTCGGCGACGCGATCGTCCTCCGTCGTTGACCGTCGCTGCGTTGCAACGGTGGGAGACCGAGACCGCTACCGCACGGTCAGCGTCCCCTGCATCCCGGCCTGGCGGTGCCCGTCGACCGAGCAGTAGAAGACGTAGGTCCCCGGGGTCAGTCG
>JAWVGD010000275.1:0-17105 GCA_033855515.1 Baekduia sp. | reverse complement strand
AGGCCGAGGGCGGCCTGGTCGGCTACGGCCTCGGGATAGAGCGGCGGGCCCTTCCCGGCGGCGCCGAGCTGATCGGCCACCTGGGAGGCGCGCCGGGCTACCGGTCCTACACCGGGCGCGTGCACCCGTCCAACGCGACGATCTCGTTCGCGCTCACCACCGAGGAGGACCCGACGTCCCTGGTCATCGCGGTGGTGCAGGCGCTCAGGGCAGCGAAGCAGTAAGTGGATCGAGATCGCCACCCAGCCATCGCGACCTTCGCCTCCCGCGTCGAGATGATGATCTCGTCGTAGCTCGTCCACGGTGGGAGACTCACGCAATGCCGGTTCCCCGCGTGCGGGACTTCCACGATGACGACCTCGACCAGGTGGTCCGCGTCTGGGAGGAGTCGCGCATGCCGGGTCGCCCTGCGGTCCACGGCCTGGCCGAGGTGCTCGCAGCAATCCGTGAGTCGGGCGTCGCCGTCGTGGCGGTCGTCGGCGAGGTGGTGGTCGGCGCGGCGGTCGCGCGGGTCAGTGGAGACCGCGGCTGGGTCGTCCTGCTCGCGCTCGCCAACGACTGGCGCGGTCAGGGCATGGGCAGCGCCCTGCTGATCGAGCTCGAGAAGCGCTTGATGAGCAGCGGCGTGCACCGGTTGTCGGCGCTGCTGGCCGAAGGCGAGACCGGCGTCAAGGCCTATCGCAACTGCGGCTACGAGCCGCGCGACCTGACGTACTTCGAGCGCGTCGTGCCCCTCCAGCCGCAGGAGGTCGGGCTCCTCGGAGCGCTCGGCGGCCGGATGCTGCCCGGCGGGCTCTGGCAGTCCCTCGCCGGCATGGAGCACGAGAAGGAGCTGATCGAGCGGCGGATCGTGCTGCCGCTGGTCGATCCCGACCTGGCGGAGCAGTACGGCGTCCAGGCGCCGCGAGGGGTCGTCCTGTTCGGACCGCCCGGGACGGGCAAGACGACGTTCGCCAAGGCGGTGGCCTCACGGCTCGAGTGGCCGTTCGTCGAGGTCTTCCCATCCCGTCTGGCCGGGGCGGGCGGCCAGGCGCTCGCGCTGCGCGAGACGTTCGCCGAGATCGAGGCGCTCGAACACGCGGTCGTGTTCATCGACGAGGTGGAGGAGATCGCCGGGGAGCGTGGCGGCAAGCCCCCCTCCCCACTCCAGGGCGTCACCAACGAGCTCCTCAAGATCATCCCCACGTTCCGCGAGCGTGACGGGCGGCTGCTGGTCTGCGCGACGAACTTCGTCCGCGCGCTCGACCCCGCGTTCCTGCGCCACGGCCGCTTCGACTACGTGATCCCGATCGGCGGCCCGGACCGTGCCGCCCGTGCGGCGATCTGGCGGCGCTACATCCCCGCCGGCGTGCTCGAGCGCATCGACGTCGAACGGCTCGTGGACGCCAGCGAGCTGTTCACCCCGGCCGACATCGAGTTCGCGGCGCGCAAGGGGTCACAGCGCGCGCTGGAGGTCGAGGTCTACGGCGGCGAACGACATCAGCCGGCCGTCCGCGGTCCGACGACCGCCCACTACCTCGACGCCCTCGCCGAGACGCGACCGACCCTGACGACCGCGATCGTCGAGGAGTTCAGCGAGGACATCGAGTCGATCGCGCGGCTGTAGCCGCAGGCGCGCGAGCGCACGTTCGTTCTTCGGGTTCTCCTACAAGTCGGGGATCTCGAACCGCTTCGCGGTCGCGGTGCCGCTGCCGGACTGGACGATGCTGCCCGCCGCGTCGGAGACGTCGAACTTGAACGGTCCCGACAACGTGTCGCCGTCGAGGGTGACCACGCTGCGCACGAGCGCCGAGCCGGCGCTCGTCCCGGTGGCCGAGTAGATGAAGGTCCTGAAGGCGAGGGCGAAGCGATCGGTGCCGAGCCGCTTCCACGACCCCTGGCCCGTGCCGGGCTGGTCGCTCTCGGTCTCGATGAGCCCGCCGCCGCGCGTGAAGGTCAGCAGTGCCGGGAACGTGGCTTGGCCGTCGGGCGACACCTGCACGCTCCAGGTCCCGAGCACCGCCGCGGCCTGGCGGTCTCCCGAACCACCCGACTGGCTCTTGGTCGCGCGAGCAGCGACGCTGGACGGGAGGGTCAGGGCGGCGAAGGCCGCGATGACCAGGACGAAAAGGCGAAGGCGCATGGCTCCTCCTCGATTGCCGGTCCCAGGGACAGGCGCCCCAGCGGTGCCATCCCTGCTGGTTCCCGCGCGACGCTACTCCGGTCCTCGAGAACCGTGGGAAAGATCGGGAGCCGCTGTCCGATCGCCTTCCGCTACCCCGGAATCAGCACGAGCTTGCCCCGGACGTGGCCTTCCTGGCTGACGCGGTGGGCGTCGGCCGCCCGGTCGAAGGTGAAGCGCTGGGCGACCGGCATCTGCAGGCCGCCGGCCTCGAACAGGGCGGCTGCCTCGTCGAGGGCCTCGGGCGCCCGGGAGTCCCCGCCGCCGGTGACCTTGACGCCCAGCGCCGCAGCGCCGAAGTCCGCGATGGTCGCCACCCGAGCGGGGTCGCCGGTGAGCTCGATGAGGTCGGGGATCCCGCCCTGGCCGGCGGTGTCGAACGCGAAGTCGATCCCCTCGGGCGCCAGAGCGCGGACGCGCTGCACCATGCCCTCGCCGTAGGTCGTCGGCTCCGCCCCGAGCGAGCGCAGGAACTCGTGGTTGCCTTCGCCGGCGGTGCCGATGACGCGCACGCCGCGGGCGCGCGCGAGCTGCACGGCCGCCGTGCCGACGCCGCCCGCCGCGCCGTTGACCACGAGCGTCTGACCCTCGCCGATGCCGCCGAGCACGTTGAACACGCGGACGCTCGTCTCCACCGCCACCGGCAGCCCGGCGGCCTCCTCCCACGAGAGGTCGGCCGGCTTGCGGGCGTAGTCGTCCAGGACCGCGTGCTCGGCCGCGGCGCCGCCGACGGCGAACCCGAACACCTGGTCGCCGACCGCCACGTCGGTGACGTCCGGTCCGACCTCGTCGACGACGCCGGATGCCTCACGGCCGTCGATCGCCGGGAAGCTCACCGGCATGACGTCGCGCATCACGCCGCTGCGCGCCTTCCAGTCGACCGGGTTGACGCCCGCTGCCTGCACCGCGATGCGGATCTGCCCGGGTCCCGCGTGCGGCTCCTCGACGTCGGCGACCTGCAGGACCTCCGGGCCGCCGTAGTCCGTGAACGTGACTGCCCTCATGACGAGAGCGTAGCTCCGGCGGTCAGCGCGGGGTGACGCGCGTCAGGCCGCCGCGGCCATACTTGCCGGCGTGCCGGTGCCCCACGACGCCATGGCGCTGACCGCGGTGCTCGCCGGCGCCGGGTTCGTCGCCGCCGATGAAGAAGCCGGCGAGCTGCTGGCCCGCGCCGACGGCGATGGTGAGCTTCTCGAAGCGCTTCTCGCGCGTCGTCTCACCGGTGAGCCGCTGGCATGGATCACCGGGAGCGTCCTGTTCTGCGGCATGGAGGTCCGGGTCGATCCCGACGTCTACGTCCCCCGGTGGCAGACCGAGCTGCTCGCGGCGCGCGCCGTCGAGCGCCTGCCGGCCGACGGCGTGGCCATCGATCTCTGCACCGGCACCGGCGCGCTGGCCAAGGTGCTGATGACCGAGCGTCCCGGCGCGCGGGTCGTGGCCTGCGACGTCGACGAGCGCTCGGTGGCCTGCGCGAGGGCCAACGGTGTCGAGGCCTACCGCGGCGACCTGTTCGCCCCGCTCCCGGACAGGCTGCGCGGGTCGGCCGACGTCGTGGTCGGCGTCGTGCCGTACGTGCCGACGCCGGAGCTGGGGCTGCTGCAGCGCGACACGTTCACCTTCGAGACGGCGCTGTCCTACGACGGGGGCGCCGACGGCACCGCGATCCTCCGGCGGGTCCTGGCCGACGCCCCGCGCTTCCTGCGCCCCGGCGGCGCGCTGCTGCTGGAGCTCGGCGGCGACCAGGCCGACGAGCTCGCCGGCGACCTGGCGCGGCTGGGCTACGTCGACGTCGGCAGCCTGGTCGACGAGGACGGCGACCTGCGCGGCATCGAGGCGACGTTCGACGCGCGGGAAGCCCTGGCGCGACGTCGCCCGGGCGGCGTACGATGATTTCGTGCCGATGAGCCAGGACGCCACCAGCCCCATCGAAGACCTGCTCGAGGGCCATCGCCGGGCGCTCACCGGCTACTGCTACCGGATGCTCGGCTCCGGATCGGAGGCCGAGGACGCCGTCCAGGAGACGATGGTGCGGGCGTGGCGCGCCGCGGACCGGCTCGAGTCGCACGACGCGCTGAAGGCGTGGCTGTTCAAGATCGCCAGCAACGTCTGCCTGGACATGGTGCAGCGTCCCCAGCGACGAGCCTTGCCGATGGACCTCGGGCCGGCCTCGGCGGCGGAGGCATCGCTCGGCAGCGGCCTCCCCGAGCACGCGTGGGTCCAGCCGATCGCCGACCGCTGGGTGGTCGAGCCCGACGCCGACCCGGCGGCGATCGCCCAGTCGCGCGAGACGCTGCGGCTCGCGTTCGTCGCGGCGCTGCAGCATCTGCCGGCCCGCCAGCGCGCCGTGCTGATCCTCCGCGAGGTGCTGCGCTGGCAGGCCACCGAGGTCGCCGAGTTGCTCGGCACGACGGTCGCCTCGGTCAACAGCGCGCTGCAGCGCGCCCGCGCGACGCTGGACACGCTGGACCTCGACACGAGCAGCAGCCCGGCGTCGGTGGACTCCGACGAGCAGCAGGCGCTGCTGGGGCGCTACGTCGACGCCTTCGAGTCCTACGACATCCCGTCGCTGGTCTCGCTGCTGGCCGAGGACGCCTGCTTCTCGATGCCGCCGTTCCCGCTCTGGCTGCAAGGGCCGGCGGACGTGCACGACTTCATGCTCGGCACCGGCATCCACTGCAAGGGCTCCCGCGTGCTCGTCGGTGCGGGCAACGGCGGGCCGGCCCTCGGCGTCTACCACCCCACCGAGGGCGAGACCTTCGAACCGTGGGCGATCGTCCTGGTCGAGACCTCCGACGACCGGATCACCGGGCTGCACCACTTCCTCTACCCGGAGCTGTTCGCCCAGTTCGGGCTGCCGCCGCGGCTCGAGGGCGCACCGTCGTCCTGACGTGGCCGTGCGGCGTTTCCCCAGCTCTGCCTCGGGACACGGCCCCGGCATGACGCAGACGGCCGCAGCGCTCGTGACGATCTCGGCGTCGTATGGCGCCGGCGGCAGCGAGGTCGGGCCGATGCTCGCCGAGCGCCTCGGCGTCCCGTTCGTCGACCGGGCCATCCCCGCGGGCGTGGCCGACCGCATGGGGATCACCCGGGAGGAGGCCGAGCGCCGCGACGAGGACGTCGAGCGCGGCGTGGACCGCATCCTCGCCAACCTCGTGCCGATGGCCGAGCTCTACAGCGCCGGCGCGGTCGACCCGGCGCTGCTGCGCCAGACCTTCCACCACGAGGCCGCCGCCCAGGTCATGCTCGAGCTGGCGGCCGCGGGACGCGCGGTCATCCTCGGTCGCGCCGGAGCGGTCGTCCTGGCCCAGGATCCGCGGGCGCTGCACGTGCGTCTCGATGGGCCGGTCGAGGCGCGGATCGCCCAGGCGATGCGCCTGGAGGGCGTCGACCGCACGACCGCCGAGCGCCGCCGGCGCAAGGTTGACGGCGCGCGTGAGGCCTACGTCCGCCGCTATTACGACCGCGACGCGTCCGACCCGCGGCTCTACCACGTGGTCCTCGACTCGACCCGCATGCCGCTGGAGGCCTGCGTCGACCTGATCGTCACCGCCGCCCGCGCGCTGCAGCGGGCCGCCGACCAGAGGGTGTGATCGCGGTGGACGCCCCCGACCGGGATCCCGCGCAGCTCGACGCCGACCACCTGTCGCGCGCGTCGCTGGCCGACGACGACCCGACCGGCTGGTTCGAGCCGCTCTATGCCGCGGCGGAGACCGGCGAGGCGGTGATCCCGTGGGACCGCGACGCGCCGCATCCGCTGCTGATCGAATGGGCCACCGAGCGTGACCTCGCGGGAGCGTCGGCGCGCGCGCTGGTGGTCGGGTCCGGCCCGGGCCACGATGCCGCGTACCTGGCGTCGCTGGGCTTCGCCACGACCGGCTTCGACATCTCCGAGACCGCCGTCCGGACCGCCCGCAGGCGCTACGGCGACGACGGCTCGGGCCCGGCGTTCGTGACCGGCGACCTGCTCGATCCGGCCGCCGAGTGGCTGGGCGCCTTCGACCTCGTCGTGGAGATCATGACCGTGCAAGCGCTGCCCGACCCGCCGCGCCCGGGGGCGATCGCCAACGTGTCGCGGTTCGTCGCCGCGGGCGGCACCCTGCTCGTGATCGCCGCGGCGTTCCGGGAGGGCGAGCCATCCGGCGGTCCGCCCTGGCCCCTGCGGCGCGGGGAGATCGACGCGTTCGCGGCCGCCGGCACGCTGGAGCCGGTGGCGGTGCAGCACCTCGTGGGCACTGGGACGCCCCCACCGCACCGCTGGCGCGCGGAGTTCCACCGGCCGGCATGAACGCGGCCGCATCGCGCTAGCGTCCCGGGCGTGACGACCATCCTGGCCTCGGGCACCACGCAGATCCTGCTTGCCACGGGGGCCGGGGCGTTCGCGATCATCATCGGTGCCATCGCCGTCTACTTCACGCTCGACGGCGAGGACCGCGCCAAGGTCGGCGCGCTGCTGCGCCACCCGGTCCGCACGATCTTCACCGAGGACGAGCCGGACCCCGACGACTTCTGAGCCCGACGGCCCGCCGCCGGAGCCGACATAGTCTGGGGCGTGTCCCCATCGGAACCGGCCGAGACCTTCCTGCTCGTCGACGGCGAGAACATCGACGCGACGCTCGGTGGCAGCCTGCTCGGGCGGCGACCCGAGCCGGAGGAGCGCCCGCGCTGGGATCGCGTCCTGAACCATGCGCGCGACGTGTGGGACCAGCCGGTCCGGGGCCTGTTCTTCCTCAACGGGTCCGCCCACGTGCCGATGTCCTTCGTCCAGGCGCTGTCGGCGCTGGACTTCCGCCCGGTGCTGCTCAGCGGCCCGTCGGACGTCAAGGTCGTCGACGTCGCGATCCAGCGCACGCTCGACGCGCTGGCGGAGCGCGGCCGTGGCGACGTGCTGCTGGCCAGCCACGACGGCGACTTCGCCGAGCAGGTCGCCCGGCTGCTGGACGACCGCGACCGCCGCGTCGGCGTCCTCGGCTTCCGCGAGCTCGTCAGCAGCGCGCTGCAGGAGCTGACCGGCGAGGGCCTGGAGGTCTACGACCTCGAGGACGACGTCGGAGCGTTCACCGTGGCGCTGCCGCGCGTGCGCGTCATCCCGATCGAGCGGTTCGATCCGTGGACGCTGCTGGGCTGAGCGCGGCGGCTCAGTACCCCGGTCCGGCCTCGTCGTCGTCCCCGTCGTGCTCGTCGCGGACGCGGACGAGGTCGAGCTCCATGTGGGCGCCCAGCTCCGCGATCCGGGCGATCGTCGCCTCGGCCAGGAACATCGACGGGTAGTCGCGGTAGTGGTCCCAGCGGCACACCATCCGCGCGCTGGCGCCCAAGCCGCGGAGGTCGGCGAACAGCGGCGCGCTGGGCGCGAGCAGGTCGAGCAGGTGAGCGAGGTGGTCGTCGAGGTCGTCGCTCTCGACGACGTCGCGGCTGCTGACCATCCACCCGCCGGGCTCGAAGGCGCCGAGCTGCACACGGCCGTGATCGGACGGGACGCCGACCGCGTCGGTCAGGGCGCACCGATCCACGCCGGGACCGCTGATCACGAACGTCGCACAGGTCTGGTCGTCAGGCGGGATCACGATGGCCTCGTGAGGAAGTGACCCATCACCCCGATTCTGTGACGGCATCTCGCCTGAGGGTCAGGCGGCACCCGCCAGCGCCGCCGCCACCGACGGGGCCAGATCGCCCGATCCCGCCACCACGACGTCGTCCAGGCCGAGCCACGCCGCCAGCCGGCGCAGCTCGGCCGCCAGGGCCTCGGCCGTCTCGGGCGGCGGGCCGGGCTCGGCGTGCGCGGCTTGGACGAGCAGCGCCCCGGCGCCACGGTCGCTCTTGAGGTCCACGCGCGCCACGATCCGGTCGCCCAGGACCAGCGGCAGAACGTAGTAGCCGTGGACGCGCTTCTCCTTGGGCACGTAGATCTCGATGCGGTAGCGGAAGCCGAACACGCGCTCCACCCGCGGCCGCTCCCAGATCAGCGAGTCGAACGGCCCGACCAGCGCACGGGCGTCGACGCGGCGCGGCACGCGCGTTCCGGGCGCCAGGTACGCGGGCGCCGTCCAGCCCTCGACGGCCACCGGCAGCAGGTCGCCGGCCTCGACGAGCTCGGCCACCCGCGCCTTGGACTCCGCCGTCGGCAGGCGGAAGTAGTCACGGAGGTCCGGCTCGGTCGCCACGCCCATCGCGCGGGCGGCGACGCGCAGCAGCGTCCGCTGAGCCTCGTCGTCGCTCGGCGTCGGCGCCGCGACGACGGCCGCCGGCAGCACGCGCTCGGGAATGTCGTAGAGGCGCTCGAAGCGCCGGCGGCGCGCGGCGGTCACCGACCCGCTCCAGAACAGGAACTCCAGCGCGCGCTTGACGTCGGACCAGTCCCACCATGGGCCCTTGGGGCCGCGCGGATCATCGTGATGGGCGAGCTGGGCGGCGGTGAGCGGACCGCGAGCGGTGATGTCCTCGAGCACGGCGGCGACGAGGTCGGGCCGGTCGCGCGCGATGCGCCGCATCCCGCCCCAGGCGTCGTCGCGGGCGCGGCGCATCCGCCAGCGCAGGTGCGGCTGCAGCTCCACCGGGATCAGCGACGCCTCGTGACCCCAGTACTCGAACAGCCGCCGCGGCGCGTAGTGCGACAACTTGTCGAGGAGGGTGACGTCGTAGGCACCCAGGCGGCTGAACGCCGGCAGGTAATGCGCTCGCTGCAGGACGTTGACCGAGTCGATCTGCAGCAGCCCGACGCGGTCGATCACCCGCGAGCGCAGCGCCCGCGCGTCGACCGCGCGCCCCAGCGGCGGCTCGGCGAAGCCCTGGGCCGCCAGGGCGACGCGGCGCGCCTCGGCGGCCGAGAGCGTCTCGCGCCGACGCACGGCCCGACCGGTCGCTGCGGAAGTCGTCGTGCGCGAGGCCATCGCCCGCCATCTTGCCGCCTCGGGCGGCGCCCCGCGCTCAGACGGGCTCGGCGACCGGCGGCGGCGCCGGCTGGCGCACGAGGCGCCACGTTGCCCACAGGGCCAGCGCGAACAGCGGCAGGCCCATGGCGGTGCGCACGACGCCGAGCAGCACCACGGCGTGCGCCAGGTACAGCGGGATCTGCACGATCAGCCGCAGCAGGAACACCGCCGCCCACAGCCACGTGGCGAGCATGACGCCCCGCACGCGCCGCGGGTCGTCGCGCCAGCCGGCGTAGGCCGGCCCCAGCTGTCCGACGATCAACCCGACCAGCGGCTTGCGCAGGGCGATCGAGACCAGGAACGCCGTGGCGTAGGCCGCGTTCTGCAGCAGGCCCGGGAGGTAGAAGTTCTCCGCGCGGCCGCTGCGCGCGGCGATGAACGCGCCGAACGCGACGCCGAACAGCCCGGACAGGGCGTGGCGCGGGGACTCGCGCCGGGCCAGCCGGGCGAGCGCGAGGATCGCCGTCAGCCCGACCGCGATCGCCGCGGCGACGTTCGTCCCGAAGAAGCCGTAGGCGGCGGCGAAGACGATCGCCGGCGCGGAGGTCTCGACGAGCCCGAGCGGCCCCCCGACGGCGGCGATCAGGTCCAGCGGCTCGCGGGTCTCGGGGCCCGGCTCGGTGTCGGTCGGCGTGCTGATGGAACCGATGATGATGCACGCGGCGACCGGCCGCACTCCGGTCGTGTCCGCCCGCGGATCAGTTGAACGCGGACGTACGTGGCGAACCGCACACAACGGCGACACCGATTCGTGTCACGATGCTCTGTGTCATGACGCTCACGGCCCCTGCCCCGACCCTGCACGACGGCCTCATCGGCGAGGCGCCGCCGTCGCCCGCCGGACCGCTGGAGGCGTCCGAGGCGGCCGGCCTCCCCCGCCCGCCGGACATCGCGCTCGCCCCGCTGCTGCAGACGCTGCGCTTCAACCAGCGCCAGATCGACTTCGTGTTCGGCGCGCGCCGCCGCCACGGCGAGGTCTTCCGGATGCGCGGGACGATCCCGGGCGGCCCGGTCATCACGTCGCACCCCGACCATGTCCAGTCGCTGTTCACCGCCAAGCCCGGCCAGGCCCCGTCGATCACCGGCGAGTCGCCGCTGCGGCCGATCGTCGGCCCCAACTCGACGCTGACCGCGGTCGGCGCGCGCCATCTGCGCCAGCGCAAGCTGCTGCTGCCGCCGTTCCACGGCGAGGCGATCGCGCGCTACGAGCAGATGATCGCCGAGGCCGCCGACCGCGAGATCGACCGCTGGCCGGTCGGCACGCCGATCGCGCTCGCGCCCCGCATGCAGGCGATCACGCTCGACGTGATCATGGCCGGCGTCTTCGGGATCGAGGGCGCGCCCGGCCGCGGCACGCCCGAGCGCGCCCTGCGCCAGGCGACCAAGGGCCTGCTCGCCGCATCGACCTGGCGGGTCGCCCAGCTCGCCGAGCTGATGAACGTCGGCCGCGAGGAGCCCGTCGGCCTCACGAAGCTCGGCCTCTCGTTCCTGGATCGCGCCGCCTACGCCGTCATCGCCGAGCGCCGCCGGGCCGACGACCTGGCCGAGCGCAACGACATCCTCTCGCTGCTGCTGCAGGCGCGTACCGAGGAGGGCGAGGCGCTGACCGATCAGGAGCTCCGCGACGAGCTGCTGACGCTCGTGCTCGCCGGCCACGAGACGACCGCCAACTCCCTCGCCTGGACGTGGGAGCGGCTCGTGCGGACGCCGGCGGCCCACGAGCGCCTGCGCGAGGCGGTCCGCGGCGACGACGCCACCGACGCCGCCCGGACCGTCGAGGCCACGATCCACGAGGGCATGCGCGTCCGCCCCGTCATCCCGATCATCGGCCGGCGCGTCAAGGTGCCGTGGCGTCTGGGCGAGTACGCCGTCGACCCCGAGACGCCGGTGGCCATGAGCATCCTGCTGCTGCACCACCGCGAGGACGTCTACCCCGAGCCGTTCGCGTTCCGGCCCGAGCGCTTCCTGGACCACAAGCCCGGCACCTACACCTGGATCCCGTTCGGCGGCGGCATCCGCCGGTGCCTCGGCGCGGCGCTCGCGATGGCCGAGCAGCGCGTCGTGCTGGACGCGATGGGCCGGCGCCTGGACCTCGTGGCCGCCGACCCCGAGCCCGAGCGCGCGGTGCACCGCAACGTGACGATGATCCCGTCGGCGGGCGCGCGGGTCATCGTGCGATCGCGGACGACCGCGGTCACTCGCTGAAGACGACGTCGCGCGCGGGGGCCTCGGGCGCGGCGAAGCGCAGCAGCCGGTCGCCCTCTTCGCGCAGCACCGCGGCGTCCTTTCTCCTGTAGGCCTTGCCGCTGAACGAGGAGAACGTCAGGGTCGCAAGCTTCTTGGTGGCCTTGACCCGCCAGCTGCCTGCGACGAAGCCGTCGATCAGGACCATCCCGGCGATGAGGCCGTTCTGCGTCATCACCAGCCGACGGAGCTCGACGGGGAGCACCCGGGCGTCGGCGTGCGACAGGATCAGGTTGTCGAAGGGGCCGGCCAGCCGCGGCGGCACCTCGGTCTCCGGATCGGGCCGCGGCGCGTCGACCACGTCGACCAGCTCGCGGCCGCGCTCGTCGGAGAAGGACACCAACTCGCCCCGCAGGCGCTCGACGGTCTCCGCCAGCCGCGTCAGCCCCGACCACTTCTGGGCGTCGGCGACGCTCGCCGGGCCGAACGCGCGCAGGTAGCGGCGCACGACGTCCTCGCGCGACGGCTCGGGCACGTCGACCCCGGGCAGCCAGTGCTCGGCCGACGTGTGCGCGGCCGCGCCGCCGCGGCCCCACAGCGCGCGTGGCGGGACCTGCACGAGCGGGACGAGCGCCCGGATCTGCTGGGCCAGCGACGCGGGGTCGGCGTCCGGCCAGCGCTCGGCCAGCAGCGGGCCGAGCTGGGCGAACGTGCGCGGCTGGTCCTCGACCAGCGCGCGCCCTGCGGAGGCGAGCGCTGCCCGGTCGACGCCCTCGACGCCGCGGCCCCAGTTGGCGTCCGTGGCGCGCGCGATCAGCTCCTGCACGACGGGCCGCAGCAGCAGGGCGTCGCGCGCGCTCACCAGATGGATCGTGCCGCGCATGAGGACGATCCGGACCGCGGCGCGGGACTCGAGCAGCCCCGAGAGCTCGTGCGGGTCGAAGTCGTTCAGGCGCGCCCAGAGCTGGTAGTAGGGCGCCTTGACGTCCTGGGCCTGGAGGCCGACGAGGTGCTCGACGGCTTCGAGCGCCGAGTGGTCCTGGCGCTCCAGCAGCCACTGCCGCGCCAGCAGCGCGCGGTTCAGCGCCCGCGCGGTCAGGACGGAGCCCTCGGGGGGCGTCGGGGAGGAGGACGTCAGGGGACTTGGCATCGGGCGGCCGGGACGCGCTGCACGACCGGTCGCTGAACGACCGGTCGCTGATCTTCGAGCAGCTCGCCGCGATCCGCAACAGGGACCGCGCCCGCACGATGCATTTGCGCCACCGCCACCCCCTTCGCTCTAGCGCGCCACGCGGAAGCTGACCGTCCGCGGCCCCACGCGGTTGCCGTTGGAATCGAGCGCCAGGAGGGCAAGGCGATAGGAGCCGGGCGCCAGCGCCTTGGCACTGGTCCCGAACGTCGCCGTGACCGTGAAGCGCACGGTCGCCGCCCCGGCGGCCAGCGTCCGGCGGCGCGGGATCGTCACGAAGCGCGTGCAGCGCGTCCGGCGCCGGTTGGCGCGGGTGACCGCCACGCACGACGAACCGGCGCGGCGGCCGGGCCGCCCCTGCTGGACCATGACGGTGAGCGTCGCCGGGCGGCTGAGCACGACGGTCGCATGGGCGCGCGTGGCCCGGCGGGCCCGGACGCGCCGGCGGACGTCGGCGCGGCGCGCGGCGCGCAGCGTGTGCGTGTCGAGCCGGACGCTGCGCAGCACCACGGGGGGCGCCGGCGTGGGCGCCGGCGCGGTCACCGGCGGGGCGACCGGGGGCGGCGGCGCTGCGGCGAAGCGGACGGCGGTGTCGTGGTCGGTGTCCATCGTCACCGCGCAGGTCGGAGCGGTCCCCGCACCGGCGCAGGCGCCGCTCCACCCCGCGATGACCGAGCCGGCGGCGGGCTTGGCGACCAAAGTGACGACGCGCCCGGTGCCGAAGCGCTGGCGGCAGTCGGTGGCGCAGGCGATGCCGGGCAGGTCGCTGAGCAGCGTGCCGCGATCGATGCCCTCGACGCCGGCGCGGAGGGTCGCGGTCGCCGGCGGCGCGTGGCCGGCGGCGTCGAACCGGACGACCCGGTCGTTGCCGGTGTCGGCGACCACGAGCGTGGTGCCGTCGGGGCTCACGCCGAGACCGCCGGGCTTGACGACCTGGCCGACGCCGGCACCCTCGCCCGCGACCGTGTCCCAAGCGAACGTCGTCGGGCTCGACGGCGTGCCGCGCAGCACGCGGGCGCCGTCCGCCGTCGCCGGCCGTCGCTCGCTGACGTACAGCGTGCCGTCGGGCCCGACCGCCAGGCCGGCGGGATGGTCCCAGGTCGTACTGCCGCCGGGCCCCGCGATCAGGGTGCCCGTCACCGTGTCGCGCACGCTGGTGTCGTCGGCGACGTACACCGCACCGCCACCCGGTGCCACCGCCACCGCGACCGGCTGCGCGAGCCCGGACTGCACCGTGCTGAGCGAGCCGTCGGGTGCGCGGAGCACCACGGTGCCGCCGGTCCGCGACGCCACGTACGTGCCCGCCGCCGCCGGCGCGACGGCCGCCGCGCCGGCCACCGACGTGATCGACAGGACCGTGCCGTCGGGACCGATCTGCTGCACGCGGTTGTTCGCGGTGTCGGCGACCCACAGGTTCCCGCCGGCGTCGTAGGCCACGCCGGCCGGCAGGTTGAACTGGCCGGGGTTGGAGCCCTCGGTCGCAAAGCCGGTCGAGGCGCTCACCTGCCCGCGCAGGCCGACCCACGTGCCGTCGGGCGCGAACAGCCCGATGCGCTCGTCGAAGGCGTCGGCGACCGCGATCGCGCCGTCGGCGCCGATCGCCACGCCGCGGGGATCGGTGGCGTAGCCCGGCCCGCGGCCCGACAGCCCCCACGCCGCGGTCACGGTCCCGCCCGAGTCGAAGGCCTGGATCCGGTCGTTGGCGGTGTCGGCGACGTCGATGCCGCCGCCCGGCGTGTCGGTGAGCGCGCCGACGGACCGCACGACCGCGACATTGCCGACGCCGGGGCCGTAGCCCTGGTGGCCGAAGGTGCCGAGGAAGCCGAGGCTGAACGCGTCGAACACGTCGACGCGGTGGTTCTGGTTGTCGGCGACGTAGAGCTGCGCGGGATCGTGGCTGTCGACCGCGACGTCGTAGGGGTTCTGCAGCTGCCCGGGCCCGCTCCCGAACGTCCCGACGCTGCCGACGAGCGCCAGCGTCGCCGGATCCAGCACGAGGACCCGGTGATGGTCGTCGTCGGCGACGTACACCCGCGTCGCGCCGGGGTCCAGTGCGATGCCCTGCGGGGCCAGCAGGTCCACCGACGCCGGGCTCAGCTGCGGCGCGGCCGTGGGCAGCAGCGTCCCCGGGTCCAGCGCGAAGCGCTCGACGCGGTCGTTGCCCTGGTCGGCCACGTAGACCACCGGCGCGCCGCCGGGCGGCTGGGCCACGGCGAGCCCGCTCGCGCTGCGGCCGCCGCCGATCGTCTCCGGGTTGCCCCCGAGCAGGTTGAAGACCGAGCCGTCGCCGAACTGCGTCAGGAAGTGGCCGTCGGCGGCGGAGAAGACCTGGACGCGTTCGTTCTCGGCGTCCAACACGTACAGGTGCCCCGTGCGGTCCGTCGCGACCCCACCGACGACGCCGAGCCGCCCCGGCTCGCGCCGCGACGCATGGAAGCCGACCGAGAACTTCGGGGTCCCGTCCGGTGCGAAGGCCTGCACCACGCTCGAGTTCTGATCGCCGACGAAGACGGTGCCGCCACCGGGCGAGACGGCCACCGCCTGCGGGAAGCGCAAGACGCCGCCGCCCTGCGGCGGCTCGCCGACGATCGACGGCGTCAGCGTGGGCGGCGCGCCGTCGGCGAGGCCGGGCGCGACCCCGGCACCGGTCAGGGCTCCGGCGATCGCCGCGAGGCGGAGGATGAGTGAGCGCATGGTGATCGGTCCAGTGTGCCGAGCCCGCCGGGACGGCCCCGGTGGCCGGCCCGTGAGCAGACAACGACGGCGGCCGAGCGGAGGTGACGCCCTCCTATCCTGAAGGGGTGCCGCTCGCCGAGCTCAGATCCCGCCTGGACGAGCTGACCCTGCTCGACGAGGACCGGCTCGGCCGGCGCCTGGAGCGTGCGCGCCGCCACCCCGAGGACGAGGCCGCCCTGGCACGGCTGGACCGCGACTTCGCGGCCGCCGAGCGCCGGATCGCCAAGCGCCGTGACGCGGTGCCGGTGGTCTCCTATCCCCCGGGGCTGCCGGTCAGCGCGCGCAAGGACGAGCTGCTGGAGGCCATCCGCGACAACCAAGTTGTCGTGGTCGCCGGTGAGACCGGCTCGGGCAAGACGACCCAGCTGCCGAAGATCTGCCTGGAGCTCGGCCGCGGCATCCGCGGCGCGATCGCCCACACCCAGCCGCGGCGGCTGGCGGCGCGCACGGTCGCGCAGCGGATCGCCGACGAGCTGGATGTCGAGCTCGGCGACGCGGTCGGCTACGCCATCCGCTTCAACGACAAGTCGGGCGAGGACACGCTCGTCCGCCTCGTGACCGACGGCCTGCTGCTGGCCGAGGTCCAACGCGACCGGCTGCTGCGCCGCTACGACACGATCATCATCGACGAGGCGCACGAGCGCAGCCTCAACATCGACTTCCTGCTCGGCTACCTGCAGCGGCTGCTGCCCCAGCGCCCCGACCTGAAGCTCATCATCACCTCGGCGACGATCGACCCCGGGCAGTTCAGCCGCCACTTCTCCGACGCGCCGGTCGTCGAGGTCTCCGGCCGCACCTTCCCGGTCGAGGTGCGCTACCGCCCGGTCGCCGACCCGGACCGCCCCGACGCGCCCGAGCGCGACCAGCCCGAGGCGATCGGCGACGCCGTCGACGAGCTGCTCGCCGAGAACCGCGGCGCTCCCGGTGACGTGCTGGTGTTCCTGAGCGGCGAGCGCGAGATCCGCGACACCGCCGACGTGCTGCGCGGCCGGCTCGGCGACGAGGTCGAGGTGCTGCCGCTGTACGCGCGGCTCTCCAACGCCGAGCAGCAGAAGGTCTTCCAGAGCCACCGGCGCCGGCGGGTCGTGCTGGCGACCAACGTCGCCGAGACCTCGCTCACCGTCCCGGGCATCAAGTACGTCGTCGATCCGGGCTTCGCGCGCATGAGCCGCTACAGCGCGCGCCTGAAGGTCCAGCGCCTGCCCATCGAGCCGATCTCCCAGGCCTCCGCCGACCAGCGCAAGGGCCGCTGCGGGCGCACCTCGGACGGCATCTGCATCCGCCTCTACGACGAAGACGACTTCCTCGAGCGCCCGCGGTTCACCGACCCGGAGATCCTTCGCACGAACCTCGCGTCGGTCATCCTGCAGATGGCCGCGCTGGACCTCGGGACCGTCGCCGACTTCCCGTTCCTGGACCCCCCGGATGCGCGGCAGGTGCGCGACGGCGTCAACCTGCTGCACGAGCTCGGCGCGATCGACCCGAAGCAGCCCAGCGGCAAGCGCCTGACGCCGTTGGGGCGCAAGCTCGCGCGGCTGCCCGTCGACCCGCGCATGGCGCGGATGATCCTGGAGGCCGACCGGCTGTCGTGCGTCGAGGAGGTCATCGTCATCGCGGCGGCGCTGTCGATCCAGGATCCGCGCGAGCGCCCGGCCGACCACCAGGCACAGGCCGACCAGCAGCACGCGCGCTTCAAGGACGAGCACTCCGACTTCCTGGCCTACCTCAACCTGTGGTCCTACGTGCGCGAGCAGCAGCGCGAGCTGAGCGGCAGCCAGTTCCGCAAGCGCATGAAGGCCGAGTACCTGCACTTCCTGCGGATCCGCGAGTGGCAGGACCTCGTCAGCCAGCTGCGCCAGACCGCCAAGGAGCTCGGCGTCACGCGCAACCAGGAGCCCGGCGACCC
>JAWVGD010000274.1:0-13435 GCA_033855515.1 Baekduia sp. | reverse complement strand
AGCGCGTCGACCGGGTCGCCGGCCAGCAGCACGTCGAGCTTGGCGAGGTTGGAGGGGCGCAGCCCCAGCAGCTCGTAGTCCAGCGACGCGTAGCCGCGGGTGCGCGACTTCAGCTGGTCGAAGAAGTCCAGCACGATCTCCGACAGCGGCAGGTCGTAGTGCATCTGCACGCGGTCGGCCGAGAGGTAGTTCATGCCGGCGTGTTCGCCGCGGCGCTCCTGGCAGAGCTCCATCACGACGCCGACGTACTCCTTGGGCATCAGGATGGAGGCCTTGATGTACGGCTCGCGGATCTCCTGGATCCGCGCGGGATCCGGCATGTCGGACGGGTTGTGGACCTCGACGATCTCGCCGTTGGTCAGCGTGACCTCGAAGCTCACCGACGGCATCGTCGCCATGAGCTCCAGGTCGTACTCGCGCTCGAGCCGCTCGCGCACGATGTCCATGTGCAACAGGCCGAGGAACCCGCAGCGGAAGCCGAAGCCGAGAGCGTCCGAGGTCTCCGGCTCCCAGGCCAGCGCGGCGTCGTTGAGCGACAGCTTCTCCAGCGCGTCGCGGAAGTCCGCGTAGTCGTCGTTGTCGATGGGGAACAGGCCGCAGAAGACCATCGGCTTGACCTCGCGATAGCCCGCCAGGGCCTCGGCCGCCCCGTCGCGCTTGGTCGTCAGCGTGTCGCCGACGCGCAGCTTGGTGACGTCCTTGATGCCGGTGATGAGGTAGCCCACCTCGCCGGCGGCCAACTCGGCCACCGGGACCATCGCGGGCGTGAAGAACCCGATGTCGTCGATGTCGGCCTCGGTCCCGGTCGCCATCGCGATGATGGCCTCGCCCTTGCGGAAGACGCCGTCGACGACGCGGATGTAGGCCACGACGCCGCGGTACTGGTCGAACTCGGAGTCGAAGATCAGGGCGCGCGCCGGGGCGCTGCGGTCGCCGGTGGGCGCGGGCACCTGGCGGACGAGCTGCTCGAGCACCTCGGTCACACCCTCGCCGGTCTTGCCGGAGATGATGAGGATGTCGTCGGGGTCGGTGCCGATCAGCTCGGACACCTCGCCCGCGACGCGCTCGGGCTCGGCGCCCGGGAGGTCGATCTTGTTCAGGCACGGGATCAGCTCGAGCCCGGCCTCGACCGCGAGGTAGGTGTTGGCGACGGTCTGGGCCTCGACGCCCTGGGAGGCGTCGACCACGAGCAGCGCGCCCTCGCACGCGTTCAGGGAGCGGGAGACCTCGTAGGTGAAGTCGACGTGCCCTGGCGTGTCGATGAGGTGCAGCTGGTAGGTCTTGCCGTCCTTGGCCTCGTAGTAGACGCGGACCGCCTGGGACTTGATGGTGATCCCGCGCTCGCGCTCGAGATCCATCGAGTCCAGGAGCTGCTCGCGCATGTCGCGCGAGGACACCGTCTGGGTCATCTCCAGGATGCGATCGGCCAGGGTGGACTTCCCGTGGTCGATGTGGGCGATGATCGAGAAGTTGCGGATGAGGCTCTGGTCGGACAAACGACCGCCCAGGATAGAGGGCGACCGCGTCGCGCCCCGCGCGCTCAGGCCCGCGTCGGGCGCAGCCGCCCCATGACCAGGCGCCGCAGCTGCTCAGCCTCCGGCAGGCGCATCGCCAGCACGATGTAGGCGTAGGCCACGGTGCCGACCGCGAGGCCGCCGCCCACCGAGAGGATCTGGGCGATGAGCCCGCGGCCGAACGTCCAGTCCAGGCAATACCAGACGACCCATGCGGCGATGCCGAACCAGGCAGCGGCGATGCACATGCCGATCACGGCCTCGACGGTGTCGCTCAGCTCGAGCTGGCCGTCCAGCTCGCGGCGCAGGTAGACGTACTGCGCGCCGGCCAGGGCCAGGTCGGCGACCGCGGTGCCCGCGACGACGCCGCCGATCCCGAACGGCAGCAGCGCGATCGACACCACGATGTTGACGAGGAGGTTGGCGATCGACAGGTAGGTCACCGCCCAGGGCTTCTGGAGGCTGAAGAAGCTGCGGGTCAGCAGGAGGTTCACCCCGCTGAAGGGCAGGCTGAAGGAGAACCAGAACAGCGCGGTGGCGACGAAATGCGTATCGGCGCTGGTGAACTTGCCATGCTCGTAGACCAGGCGGATCATCGGCTCGGCGAGCACCGCGGTCGCCGCCGCGGCGGGCAGCAGCATCAGGAAGATGAGCCGCAGCCCGTTGCCGATCGTGCCGCGCAGGCCCGGGAGGTCGTGGCGCGCGGCCAGCCGGGAGAGCTGCGGGAACAGCACGGTCGCGATCGCGACGCTGAACATCCCCTGCGGCAGCATGTACAGGCGGAACGCCGCGTCGATCGCTCGCGGCCCCTCGTCGGAGACGTAGCCGGCGAGGTCGTAGTTGACCAGCGCGTTGAAGTTGATGAGCCCCAGGCCGAGCGTGACCGGCAGCATCAGGACGAACACGCGCTTCACGCGGGGGTCGCGCCAGTCGAACGACCACTCGAAGTGGAAGCCGACCGTCCGCAGGACCGGCAAGGCCATCAGGAACTGCACGACGGTCCCGATCAGGATCCCGATGGCGTAGGCGTACAGCTGCTCGTCGCCGTGGAACAGCGGCCGGGCGCCGACCATGAACCCCATGATCACGACGTTCCAGACGAGCGCCGAGAGCGCCGGGATCGTGAAGTGGTCGTAGGCCTGGAGGATGCCGACGACCAGGCCGTTGAGGCCCAGGATCAGCACGATCGGGAAGAGCACGCGGCTGAAGCCGACGGCGAGGTGGTTGGCCTCGGCGGAGAACTTGCCCGGCGTGATCGCCGGCACGAGGACACCCGCGCTCAGGATGAACAGCACCGAGAGCGCCGTCAGGACGCCGAAGATGATCATCAGCAGCGTGGAGGCCAGCCGGAACGCCTCGCGCTTGCGTCCCTCCTCCTGCAGCTCGGTGAAGATCGGGACGAAGGCGGCGCTGAGCGCCGAGTCGGCGAACAGCGAGCGGACGACGTTCGGGATCGCGAACGCGAACGTGAACGCGCTGAAGGCGGGCGACAGGCCGAAGAACGCCGAGGCGAGGATCTCGCGCAGCAGGCCCGCCACGCGTGAGAGGCCGGTGAGGATCGAGAAGATCGCGGTGTTCCGCGCGAACGAGCGCCGCGGCGGCGGGCCCCCACCGGCACGGCGTCGACCCTCGGCGGCCGGGTCCCCGGCCGGTGGTGCATGGCTCGTCACGCGGGCGGAATGCTACGGCGCGGTGCGGGCAGCCTGCCCGCACCGCATCGGGCTGCCGAGGTCGCTAGAATCGTCCGTCGCTCATGGCGAACATTCACTCGCAGAAGAAGCGCATCCTCCGGGCCGAACGTGAACGCCTGGAGAACCGCCGCTACACGTCGACCATCAAGACCTACTTCCGTCGCCTCGAGGCCACGGTTGCGGAGGCCGACGACGAGAAGTCCGACGCCGAGCACCGCATCCTCGTGCAGACGATCGACAAGGCCGTCAAGCGTGGTGCCCTGCACCGCAACACGGGGGCGCGCAAGAAGAGCCGCGCCGCCCGCGTGCGTGCCGGCGCACCGTCCGCTTAGCCGGGTCCTTCGCGGCACTGGCCGCCTTTCACGTCGCACCGACGGCTCCCGGGAACGGGGGCCGTTTTTGCGTTGGGCGGCGGGCGGGGCGCCCGGGCAGGCCGGGCAGGCGGGGCCTTCGAGCCGGGCGCCGAGGCCGGCCACGAGGAGCAGCGAGGCGTAGGTAGGGCCGCGCCCGACAGGTGCGCGAGCGGGTCAGGAGGCGGCGGCCATCCGGCCAAGAGCGCGCACGGCGGCAGTGTCCTCGGAGAGGTCCCCCATCCCGCGCGTCTGCAGCTCGAGGTCGGCGAGCGTCTCCAGCGCGCGGCGCAGCGCCTCGGTGTCGGTGGCGCGGGCCTCCTTGATCCGGCGGTCCAGCGCCCACGGGCTGCCCTTCGTGGAGGCCTTGACCTGTGCCGGGGACTCGCCGGCCTCGAGCCGGTCGGCGATCACGAGCACCTCGCGCAGGCGGCGGGCCATCAGCGGGATCAGCCGCGGAAGCGACTCGCCCTGCTCGCGCAGCTCCAGGAACGAGCGGAACACGGAGCGCCGGTCGCGCGCCACGAGCGCGTCGATCAGGCCCCAGACCTGGATCTCGGCAGAGTCCGCGGCGGCGTCCACGACGTCGTCGGCCGCGAGGCGCGCGCCGGGACCGTGCTCGAGGGCGAGCTTCTCGAGCTCTCGCAGCAGGCGTTGCTGGCGCTCACCGACCTGCGCCACGAGCACCTGCGCGGCTCCGGGCTCCAGCTCGATGCCGAGGCGCCGCGCTTCGGCCGTCGCCCACTTCGGGAGCTCCCGGGTCTTGACGGTGGTCTGCTCGACGACGTCGCCGCCGGCCTTGGTGATCGCCTTGAGCAGCGCCGCCGGCACCTTCGCGCGACCGTCCTCGCGGGCGAAGAACGCGACGGTCGTGTCGGGGGCGATCGCGGCGAGCGCCGGCACGACGTGCTGCTCGACCTCGGCCTGCTTCCAGCGCTCGGCGCCGTCGACGACCACGAAGCGGCGGCCCATCGCGAAGGTCATCGCGTTGAGCGCGCGCCCGACCACCTCCGGCGTCGACGCGTCGCCCTCGATGACCTCCAGCCCGCCGGCGCCGCTCTCGGCCTCCGCGCGCGCACGGAGGCTCGCCCGGCGCTCGGCAATGCGCCCATGGTCGTCGCCATGGATGAGGTAGGCCGGCTTCCAGGTCGCCATCGGCCGCAGTGTAGGCACGGCCTCAGACACCCGGTGCCTGCCCTCCCCCGCTGCTGGTCACCGTCGCCGCGCCGGCCCGGAGGTCGATGCGGATCGTCCCGTCGCGATCGGTCCGCCGCACCACGGCGACGGCCGCCGCGAGGGCCTGCATGGTCTCAGGGACGGGATGCCCGTAGGTGTTGTGGCGCCCGACCTCGACGAGCGCCACGCGAGGCTGCAGGCGTGCCAGGAACGCGGGAAGGCCGGGGTCGGCGCTGCCGTGATGGCTGACCTTCAGCACGTCCACGTGGCCGATGTCGAGTGGGGCGAGCACCGGCGACTCGGCGTCGGCGGTCAGCAGCGCGCGCGCACCGTACGCGTCGGCCACGGCGACGATCGCGCGGTCGTTCGGGTCGGTGCCGGGCATGCCCGGCCCGGGCGGTGGCCAGAGCACGCGCAGGCCCAGCGGGCCGGCGCGCAGGACCTGACCGGCCCGCGCGGGCACGACACGGGTTCCGCGACGTCGCAGCGGCGCGTCGATCGCCAGCGACGTCGGCGACCGGTCGCCTCCGCGTCCGTCCAGGAGCACCCCGACCGGAAGCGCGGCGAGGAGCGCCGGTACGCCGCCGTCGTGGTCGGCCTGGGCGTGGGTCACGACGAGCGCGTCGAGCCGTCGGACGCCTGCTCGGCGCAAGGCCTTCACGATCCCGGCGCCCGCAGGTCCGGCGTCCACGAGCACGGCGTGGCCGCCCGCCTGCAGGAGCGTCGCGTCGCCCTGACCGATGTCCAGCGCCGTGACGCGCAGATCGCCGGGCGGTGGCGGCGGGACGGAGCTCGGACGCAGGACAGCGGGTGCGATGCCGGCTGCCACCGCGAGCGTCACGGCCGCCGCGAGGGCCGCCCGCCGCCACCCCGGTCGGCGCCTGCCGGTCTCGCGCTCCCGGGCGGGCGGCGCGGTGATGAGCACCGCCGCGAGCGCCGTCAGGATCACCACGACGGCCAGCGGCAGCGCGACCTGTGCGCCGGGCAGCGCGGCCGCGAGCCGTCCGAGGCCCACGAGATAGCCGAGCGGCAGGCCGGCCAGCGCCACGAGCGGCGACGCCGCGACCGGCGCGACCTGCCCCACCGCCGCGCCGACCATCCCGAGCCACATCACCGGCGCGACCGCCGGCGCCGCCAGCACGTTGGCGGGCAGCGCGACGAGCGACGCGCGGTCGAAGCGCCCGGCGATCAGCGGCGCGGTCGCCAACGTCGCCGCCAGCGTGACCGCCACGGCCTCGGCGATCGGCGCCGGCAGACCGCTCGACCGCAGGCGCTCGCGCGCCCGCGGGGCGACGAGCACGATGCCGAGCACCGCCGCGAAGCTCAGCTGCCATCCCGCGTCCGCCGAGCCGCGTGGGTCCAGCAGCAACGTGGCGGCGCCGGCGAGCAGCAGCGCGTACCAGCGCGCGGCGGGCCGGCCGGCCAGCGCGGCGGCGAACGTCGCAGCGCCCATGATCCCGGCCCGCTGGATCGACGCGCCGCCGCCGGCCAGCGGGACGTACACGGCGATCAGCACGAGCACGAGTGCCCACCGCGCCCGGACCGGGAGGCCCGCCAGCGTCGACAAGCCCAGCGCGAGCGCCGCGAGCAACATGATGTTCTGTCCCGAAGCCGCGACGAGATGGGTCAGCCCCGCGGCCCGGAACGCGTCGCGGACATCATCTGGCAGCCCGGCGTCGTCGCCCAGCACCATCCCGCGCAGGAGACCCGCCTCGGCCGGGGGCAGGTGACCCGCCAGTGCCGCGGCCGCGCGCCGGCGCACGCCATCGACGATCCCCAGCCAGCCGCCGCGTCGCCGCCCCGTGGCGGTGACGGCGTCGCCGCGGAGGGTCGCGTGGGCGTGCACGGCCGTGGCTGCGAGGTCCGCAGGACGCAGCGTCCCGCGCA
The DNA here is from genome assembly GCA_033855515.1 of Baekduia sp. Lineage (GTDB taxonomy): Bacteria > Actinomycetota > Thermoleophilia > Solirubrobacterales > Solirubrobacteraceae > Baekduia. The sequence continues at coordinate 6,817 of JAWVGD010000274.1, read as the reverse complement.
CGGCGAGCACGTCACCGACCGCGGCGTCGACCCCGGGACCCCACTTGGGCAGCCGCAGGAGCACCGGCTCCTCGCGCCAGCGCACGAGCGCCCGGCGACCACCGAAGGCGTCGGTCCGCGGCGCGGCGAGGACGGTCGCCTCACCAGTGACCTGATGCCCCAGCTGCGCGGTCAGGTGGGTGCGGTTCAGGGTTGCCGTCCGGGCGTCGGCCACCACGGCGCCAAGCACGAGGACGGCGGCGAGCGCCACACCGGCGGCCGCCGTGCGCACCAGCGGCACGGTGACCGAGGCCGCGGCCAAGGCCAACGCGGCCGAGGCGACGACCGACGCGGGCACCCAGGGTCCGAGCGCCACCCCCGCCAGCACCGCGGCGAGGACCACGTGGCGGACGTGGCGCTGGGCGGCCTCGGCCAGCGCCGGCCGCCACGGTCCAGTCATACGACCACCCGGCCCCGCAGGGCCTCCAGCCGCTTGGGGCCGATGCCGGAGACCTGAGCGAGATCGTCGACAGACCGGAAGCCGCCATGCTGCGCGCGGTACTCCAGGATCTTCTGCGCCGTGGCGGGCCCGACGCCGTCGAGGGTGTCGAGCTGCTCGGCGGTCGCCGAGTTCAAGTTGACCGGAGCCGCCGGCGGACCTGCCGCGCCGGTGGCACTCGCGGCGCCACCCGTCGCTGCCTCCGCGCCACCGGGCGGCGTGGCCGCGGCCGCTCCGCCGGCCGGGGCCCGGCGCGGCACCACCACCTGCTGGGCGTCGGTGAGCTTGGCGGCCAGGTTGATGGCCTGCAGATCCGCGCCGGGCCGCGCACCGCCGGCACGCCGCACCGCGTCCTGCACCCGGAGCCCCGGCTTGAAGCGGTACACGCCTGGGTGGCGGACGGCGCCAACGACGTGGACCGTGGAGGTGCCGCCCCCGGCGGTGGCGACGGAGACCGACGTGGCGCCCGAAGCGCCATCGCCCGGCGCGCTCGCGCCACCCGAGGAGCGCGTCGCCGCCGACCCGGAAGCCGACGCCGAGGCGGTCGCCGTCCCGCCCTGTTCAGAGCGCAGCACCCGCCAGCCGAGCAGCGCCACGAGCACGGCGCACGCCGTGTAGGCGGCAAGCTCGGAGCGACTGAGATCGGGCACCCGGCCAAGCTAAGCCGGGGCGTGTGCCAGGGGACGCGCTGTTCGTTACGAGTCTGCGGAGGAGGTGTGCCGAAGCACCGACGCCACGGCGTCCTGGGGGTCGCTGGCCTCCACCATGCCTTCGATGTCGAACGTCCCCAGCCCGATCACCGGCTTGCCGGCCTTCAACGCCAGGGCGATCTCCGACAACGTCCCCGGACCCCCGCCCACGGCGATCAGGCCATCACTGCTGCGGACGACCAACGCGTTGCGCATCTCGCCCATGCCGGTGGCGACGGCCACGTCGACCCAGCCGTTGGCCGCGGAGCGGTCCTCACCGGGCAGGATGCCGAGCGTCCGCCCGCGCCGGGACTTCGCGCCGCGACAGGCCGCCTCCATGACGCCGCCGAGGCCGCCGGTGACGACGACCGCTCCGGCCATGGCCAGCCCGGCGCCGACCTCCTCAGCAAGCCACGCCTGCTGCGCGTCGGCGTCGCCGGCGCCGACCACCGCGATGTACTGCGTGTCGGGCACCTACGGCGCTCAGCCGCGAACGACGACGTTGACGAGCTTGCCCGGCACCACGATCTCCTTGACGACGTCCTTGCCGTCGATGTGGACCTGGACGTTGGGCAGCCTGCGCGCGAGGGTCAGGATCTCGTCCTTGCTCGCCGCCGTCGGTGCCTCGACGCGGTCGCGGACCTTGCCGTTGACCTGCACGACGAGCTCGAAGGTGTCAGCCTCCAGGAACGCCTGGTCGGCCGCCGGCCACGGCTCCTCCCAGACGCGCGCGCCGGTGAGCAGGTGGTAGGCATCGGCGCTGACGTGTGGCGCGAACGGGAACAGCAGCGACGCGGCCGTCGACAGGGCGAAGCGGACGCTGCCGGGGTCGGCCTCGCCGCGCTTGTCCTGGGTGACCTCGTTGAGCATCTCCATCACCGCGGCGATCGCCGTGTTGAAGGCGAAGCGCTGGTCCATGTCGTTGGTGACCTTGTCGATGGCCCAGTGCGCCTTGCGCACCACGCGCAGCGCGTCGGCGTTCAGGTCGTCGGGGACGGGCGCCTCGGGCAGCTCCTCGGCCGCCGTCGCCGCCAGGCGCCACAGGCGCGAGAGGAAGCGGAACATGCCCTCGACGCCCTTGTCGTTCCAGTCGGCGTCCTGATCAGGCGGCCCGATGAAGAGCGTGTAGGCGCGCGCGGTGTCGGAGCCGAACTGGTCGACGATCGCGGCCGGGGACACGACATTGCCCTTGGACTTGGACATCTTCGCCCCGTCCTTGGTGATCATCCCCTGCGTGAAGAGCTTGACGAACGGCTCGTTGACCGCCAGGTGACCCAGGTCCCTCAGCGCTTTGGTGAAGAACCGTGCGTAGAGCAGGTGCAGGATCGCGTGCTCGACGCCGCCGATGTACTGATCGACGGGCATCCAGCGGTTGACGATCGGCGGATCCCACGCCCGCTGGCCGTTGTGCGGATCGCAGTAGCGCAGGTAGTACCAGGACGAGTCGACGAACGTGTCCATCGTGTCGGTCTCGCGCTTGGCCGGACCCCCGCACACCGGGCAGGTCACGTTGACCCAGTCCTCGGCGGCCGCCAGCGGCGACTTTCCCTTGGGCTTGTAGTCGGTCACGTCGGGCAGGACGACCGGCAGCTGGTCCTCGGGGACCGGTACGATCCCGTCGCGCTCGCAGTGGATGATCGGGATCGGGCAGCCCCAGTACCGCTGACGCGAGATCAGCCAGTCGCGCAGGCGGTAGTTCACCGAGCGGTGGCCCTTGCCCTCGCGGTCGAGCCAGTCGACGATCCGGTCCAGCGCCTCGCGGTTGTGGAGCCCGTTGAAGTCCGGGTGGGAGTCGATCAGCGGTCCGTCGCCGGTGTAGGGCAGCTCGTCGCCGCCCTCGGGGTCGGCGATGACGCGCCGGATGGGCAGGCCGTAGACCTCGGCGAATGCGAAGTCGCGCTCGTCGTGCGCGGGGACGGCCATGATCGCGCCGGTGCCGTACTCCATGAGCACGTAGTCGGCGACGTACATCGGCAGCAGCTCGCCGTTGACGGGATTGACCACGTACCGGCCCAGGAACACGCCGGTCTTGGCCTTGTCGGCGTCGCTGCGCTCCTCGACCGACTCGCCCGCCGCGTGGTTGACGTAGTCGCGGACATCCTTCTCGCGCCCGGTGCCGGCGACGAGGCGCTCCACGTCGGGGTGCTCGGGGGCCATGACGAAGAACGTCGCGCCGAAGAGGGTGTCGGGACGGGTCGTGAAGACCGGGTAGTCGATGCCCAGCTCCTCGCAACGGAACGTGACCTCCGCGCCCTCGGAGCGCCCGATCCAGTTGCGCTGCATCGTCTTGACATGCTCGGGCCATTCGACCGTGCCGAGATCCTCGACCAGCTGATCGGCGTAGTCGGTGATGCGGAAGAACCACTGCTCGAGCTGCCGGACCTCGACCTCGTGACCGCAGCGCTCGCAGCGTCCGTCGATGACCTGCTCGTTGGCCAGGACCGTCGCGTCGTTGGGACACCACTTGACCGCGGCGTTCTTCCGGTAGGCGAGCCCGTGCTCGAAGAACTGCAGGAAGAGCCACTGGGTCCAGCGGTAGTACTCCGGCTGGTGCGTGGCCAGCTCGCGCGACCAGTCGATGGAGATGCCCCACGCCCGGAACTGCTTCTGGAACGAGCGGATCGCCTCTTCGGTCGAGACCCGAGGGTGCTGACCGGTGCGGATCGCGTGGTTCTCAGCCGGCAGGCCGAACGAGTCGTACCCCATCGGGTGCAGCACGGTGCGACCGGTGCGCCGGTGGAAGTGCGCGACCGCATCGCCCACCGAGTACACCTTGAGGTGACCGATGTGCGGCTCCCCGCTGGGATAGGGCAGCATCTCGAGCACGTAGGACTTCGCGCTCGCGTCGAGCGCCTGGTCGTTGGACACCTCCCACGTGTGTTCATCGGCCCAGAGCTGCTGCCAGCGGGGTTCGATCTCCTTCGGGTCGTAACGATGGTCGGCCACGCCCCGCAGTCTACGGCGGAGACCTCGGCGGCCGATGTGCGGAACCGGCGTCTCCGGCGCACCTCCCCCGGCCGTAGGATCAGCGCGTGGGCGAACCCGTCTCCGTCGACGCGCTGCTGCGCGACCCCACCCCCGGCGAGGTCACCGAGGGGCTTGAGCGCAACCCCGGGTCCCGCCGCCTGGCGGAGCGCGGATGGCAGCCCCTCTGGTTCGAAGTGCGCATCGGCGTCGGCGACCACCACGACCAGGAGTTCGTGCACTCCCTGGTGTGGCGTGAGCCCGGCCGCGCGGCCCGCGAGGTCGCCGAGGAGGAGCTCGGGCACACGCTGGACGAGGCGCTGCGCAACCTGCGCGACCTCGAGGGCTACGACGTGTGGCCCGAGGATGTCGGCGAGCCGAAGCTGCGGGTCGCCGTCGCCGAGCGACCCGCCGACGGCTGACCGTGTTCTTGCGGGCTGCGAACCGGCGGGATCTACCATTGACGGGATGGAGGATCGACCCACAGATCCCCTCCCCGGCGAGGATCCCGAAGCCGGCGCGCACGACGACGAGGAGTCCGTTGCGTTCCTGGCGTCGTTGAGCGCGTCGCGTCCGATGAGCGAGATCTCGGTCGCATCGGCGAAGGTCGCCGCGATCGTCGAGGCGGCCGAACGCGCCGCCGAGGATCTCCGCCTCAAGACCGAGGAGAAGGTCCGCGAGCGAATCGCCGAAGCCGACCGCGCCGCCGATCTGCGTGTCGAAGCGGCCGAGGCCGAGGCCCGTGAGCTTCTCGACACCGCCCGGCGCGAGGCCGCCGCCACCGAAGCCGAGGCCCGCGAGGGCGTGCGCCTGATCCACGAGCGTGCCGCGCAGGCGCGCGAGGAGGCCGAGAAGCGGAAGGCCGCCGCGGTCAGCGAGGCACAGGCCGAGGGCGCGCGCCTGCGCGCCGATGCCGACGCCTACGCCGAGGAGACCAAACGCAACGCGAAGGTCGACGCGCGCGACATCATCGCCGAGGCCCACGCCGCCGCCCGCGGTGTGCTGCACGACGGCAGCACGCTCTCGGGCCATCTCCAGGAGCTCAGCGACTCTTTGCACCGCAACGCCGAGCGACTCCTCAACGACGTCAAGCTCGCCCACGCCCGTCTGACCGCCGACCTGGACCAGGCCGCCCCCGCCGGAGGCACCGACCCGGCACCCCGCGCCTCCCGTGGCGCCGGGGCCGGCGCCGCCTCTACCCCACCCCCGGCGCGCGGCGACGCCGACTTCGACGTCCCCGAGTTCCTTCCAGGGCGTCGTTGAGCCGTGGGTGTTAAGATGCACATCGACCTGGGGCTATAGCTCAGCTGGGAGAGCGCCTGCATGGCATGCAGGAGGTCGTCGGTTCGAGCCCGACTAGCTCCACTTCTTCAGAAGGCCCGCTTGCGGGCCTTCTGTCGTTCCGGGATCGCCGGCGTGCGTGACGAGAACCTCGCGGTTGCCCGCCGGAGTGTGCAGCGCGGCGGGCGGCACGTACTCGGGTCGGACGGAATCGCATGCGCCGGCGGCGGCCGGCGCCCGCGCGCCTACCGTCAAGCCGATCCGCCGCTGATCTCGATGTTCACGCCGGTCAGGTAGGACGAGCGCTCGCTGAGAAGGTAGGCGACGACGTCGGCGACCTCGGCCGGTGAGCCGTAACGCCGCATCGGGATCGCTTCGATCATCTGTCTGGCCACCACCGTCGGATCGGCCGCGAAGTACTGGCTGTCGACGTTCGCCTGTGCGTCGACCTGGCGATCCCACATGGCACCCGGCCCGATGAACGCCGGCGAGACTGCGTTGACCCGAAGCCCGAACGGAGCGAGATCCTTGGCCGCGCTCTTGACGAGCCCGACGACGGCTGCCTTGGAGGCGGAGTAGGCCGCCATGTTCGGCGCACCCGAGACCCCCGCCATCGACGCCGCCGCCACCATTGCCCCGCTCGCCCCGGCGTCGATCATCAGTCGGGCGGCCGCGGCCAGGGTGTTGAAGACGCCGACGACGTTGATGTCGAGCACCCTGCGGAGATCGTCGGCTCCGGCGCGGTGGATTGGTCCGAACTCGCCCTGGACGCCGGCGTTGGCCACAACGGCTGCCGGCACACCGTGCCGCGCCGACAGGTCGCCGATGCCGTCGCCCACGGCTCGTGCGTCGGTGACGTCGAACAGCCCCGAGATCACCGTCGCGCCGACGCCCGTGCATGCCTCGCACGTCGACTCGAGGCGTTCGCGCTGGGTTGGGTGATCGGTGATCTGAAGTGACCAACCGTCAGCGGCCAAGGCGAGGCAGGCGGCGCGGCCCAGGTCGCCGGCCGCGCCGGTTACGAGCGCCCAGCGCTCCACCGCTCGCCCTCGCTGAGGCTTGCGGTGCCGATGGACAGGCTCGAGCCGTCTTCGGCAAACAGGTAGGTGGCGCCGACGATCTGCAGACCGACGTCGTCGCCCGGACGTCCGGCGAACGGCGCCGGCATCTTGGACACCAGCGGGAGGTTCTCGCCTCGATGCTCTAGGGCCACGTGGACGAAGACCTCCGAGCCGAGGTCCTCGACCGTGCGAATGCGCGCACGCAGGGGGCCATCGCCGACACGCACGGCCTCCGGGCGCAGGCCCACGGTGACGGTCGCTCCCTGCGCGCCCTCGAGCTTGGCTCCCCCGACGTCGTCGAGCTCCAACTCGCAGCCACCGATCCGCAGCGGACGCTGGTTGTC
>JAWVGD010000273.1:0-2630 GCA_033855515.1 Baekduia sp. | reverse complement strand
GGGACGTCGGTGTGGGCCTTGGTACGAGCGATGACGCTCGCGAAGTGATCCGACAGTGCCGCGCGCTCCCCCGTCGTGCCGACGACCGAGACGGTGTAGACGAAGCCGCGCGCCCTGGCGCCGATCGCCGCCAGGCGGTCGTCGGGCGTCGTCGGCGCCACCAGCGGGACCAGCGCGATGCCGGCCGCGTCGCACGCCGCCAGCAGCGGCCCGGACTCCTCCATCGGGAGGTCGGGGACGATCAGGCCGCTGGCGCCGACCTCGGCCAGCCGCGCCGCGAAGGCCTCCGGCCCCCGCGCCAGCACGAGGTTCGTGTAGAGCATCAGGACGACCGGCAGCCGCTGCGAGAGCTGGGCGCAGACGTCGAGGACGCCGGCGACCGTCGCCCCCGCGCGCAGCGCCTCGGTGCCCGCGGCGTGGATGACCGGTCCGTCGGCCAGCGGATCGGAGAAGGGGACGCCGAGCTCGACGAGATCGGCGCCGCCGTCGGCATAGGCCGCGCCGATGCGGACCGACTCCTCGATCGTGGGGAAGCCGCCCATCAGGTAGGGCATGAGGGCCGCGCGCCCCTGGGCGTGGGCGCGGGCGAAGGCGTCGGCGATGCGCTGAGGTCCGTCCATTGGAGCGCCGAAGCCTACGCGGCCGGGCGCGGCATATGCTCGCTGCGGCCGTGGCCTCCCCCGAGCACGACAGCGACCCCGATGACGCACCGCGAACCGGGCCGCTCGCGGCGCTTCCGATGCCCAGCCCCACCAGCCGCCGGGCGCTGCTCTGGTTCGCGGCGACCGCGGCGCTCATCGTCGTCGTCTACCTCCTGGTCCCGCGGCTGACCGGGCTCGAGGAGACGTGGCACCGGATCCGGGACGGCTCGCCGGCGTGGCTGGCTGTCGCGATCGGGCTGGAGGCCGTGTCCTACCTCGGCTACGCGTGGAACGTCGCGGCGGTGAGCGCGGCCGGCGGCGTGGTCCTGGGGCTTCGGCGCTCGACCCAGATCACGCTCGCGGCGACCGCGGCGACGCGGCTGCTGGCGACAGGGGGCGCCGGCGGCATCGCGGTGACCTCCTGGGCCCTGTCGCGCGCGGGGCACGGCCCCAAGGGGGCCGCCCGGCAGGTGTCCTCGCATCTGGTGGCGACCTACGCCGTGTTCTTCGCGGCCATCGTCCTGTTCGGCACCGGGCTGGCCATCGCCGGCGCCGAGCCGCTGCTGAGCGCGGTGCCGGCGGTGCTGGCCGCGCTGATCCTCGCGTTGTTCGCCGTCGCCATCCAGGCCCCCGACGCCCTGCAGCGGCGCCTCGGCCAGCGTGGCCGGTGGCGCCGGCGGCTGCTCGCCGCGCCCCAGGCGCTGGCCGACGGGACGCTGTTCACGCTCGAGCTGGTCCGCCGCCGCGAGCGCGGCCTGCTCGGCACGGTCCTGTGGTGGGCGTTCGACGTCGCGACCCTGTGGGCGTGCTTCTGGGCCTTCGGCGGCCACCCGAACGTCCCGGAGCTCGTGATGGCCTACTTCCTCGGGATGCTCGGCAACCTGCTGCCGCTGCCCGGCGGCGTCGGCGGCGTCGAGGGCGGGATGGTCGGTGCGTGCGCGGCCTTCGGCATGGACGCGGAGATCGCGCTCGTCGCCGTGCTGGCCTACCGCGCCATCTCGGTGTGGCTGCCGGCGCTGCCGGGCGTCGTCGCGCTGGCGACGCTGCGCCGCGCCGCCGAGAGCGCGGCGGCCGAGCAGGACGAGGCCGGGGCCACGGGCGCGGCACCGGCCGCGCCGCGGTCCTAGACGCTCAGTCGGCCCCGTCGCGAGCGATGATCTGCGCGAGGTCCTTGTCGCCGCGGCCGCTGAGGCAGATCACGTCGAGCTCCGACTCGGTCGGCGCGTGCAGGGCGTGGTACAGCGCGTGGCTGGTCTCGAGCGCCGGGATGATGCCCTCCAGACGCGTGACCTGCTTGAAGGCCTGCACCGCCTGGTCGTCGGTCACCGCCACGTAGGTCGCGCGGCCGGTGTCGCGCAACCACGCGTGCTCGGGACCGACGCCGGGGTAGTCGAGCCCGGCGGAGATCGAGTGCGCCTCCAGCACCTGTCCCTCGTCGTCCTGGAGGATCGCGCTGAGCGACCCGTGCAGGACGCCGGCGCGGCCGCCGGCGGTCAGCGGTGCGCCGTGGCGGCCGTCGAGGCCCTCGCCGCCGGCCTCGACCCCGATCAGCTGCACGCTCTCGTCCGGGATGAAGGCGGCGAAGATGCCCATCGCGTTCGAGCCGCCGCCCACGCACGCGAGCACGCGGTCGGGCAGGCGCCCCTGGCGCTCCAGCAGCTGGGCGCGGGCCTCCTCGCCGATGATGCGCTGCAGCTCGCGAACGATCGCCGGGTAGGGCGCCGGGCCGGCGACCGTGCCCAGCACGTAGTGCGTGGTGGCGACGTTGCTGACCCAGTCGCGGATCGCCTCGCTGGTGGCCTCCTTCAGCGTCCGCGAGCCGGCCGACACCGGGACGACCGTCGCCCCGAGCAGCTGCATCCGCTCGACGTTCGGCTTCTGGCGCTCGACATCGACGTCGCCCATGTAGACGACGCACTCGAGGTCCAGCAGCGCGCAGGCCGTGGCGGTCGCGGTGCCGTGCGACCCGGCGCCGGTCTCGGCCACCAC
>JAWVGD010000272.1:0-2545 GCA_033855515.1 Baekduia sp. | reverse complement strand
AGATACGGCGGGGCAAGGGCCGGCGTCTTCATGACGAGCGAACGGACCGCGGACGCGTACGCGCTGCCCGGGTTGTTGATCGTCGCCTCCTGACGCACCCTGCCCGTTTTGCCGGCGATGCGCCAGCTCACGTCGACGGCGACGCGGCGGTAGTCGTCGGGATTGGCGTCGGCGGTGCCTTGGGTCGTCGAGTCCGAGCAGTACGGCACCGCGCTGCTGTGCGCGCCGAAGCCGTCCCCCGCAGTGCCGTCGTCGACGGCGCACGCCGTCACCGCGACGGTGAACGTGCGCGTGCCGCGCGTGACCTGCCATCCGCTGCGCGAGCTGTTCGCGTCGCCGAGCTTGGGCTGGGCCTGGAGTGCGGTCGTGAGAGCGGTGGTGCTGAGGTCGTCGTAGCCGACCCCGCGCGCGGCCTCGAGGACCTCCCGGGCGAGCCCGACGGCGTTCTCGCGGGCGCGCGTCGACGCGGTGGCCGCGTTGGCCCCGGTGATCAGCGTGAGCACGCCGAGCACGCCGACGACGAGCACGGTCGCCGCGACCATCAGCTCGACGAGCGTGAAGCCTGCTTCGTCGGTGGCGCGTCCCCGGAGGCCCCGACGCGTCGCGTGCGTCACCAGCTGCCTCCGTCGCAGCCGCCGCGCGGGGCAGAGGTCGCGTCACACGTGCGCGTCACCGTCCCGTCGGGGTGCTTGGTCGCCGTGAAGGAGTTCCCGCTCAGGGAGTAGGCGACGACCACGTAGGTGTCGCCGCTCGGCGTGGCCTGGACCTGGCCGGGGCCGCTGCCCACGTCGAGCCCCGTGTCCGGGAGCGGGCACGGGTCGTAGCGGTCGACCTCCGTGTAGCACGCCTCCATCTGGCCGATCATCGAGCGGACGTCCGACTTCGCCGAGGCGTCCTGTCCCTTGACGCGCTGGCCGAGGAAGGCCGGCAGCGCGATCGCGGCAAGGATCCCGATGATCATGACGACGACGATCAGCTCGATCAGCGTGAAGCCGTCCTCGGAGCGGGTGCGTCTCGTCCATGCCATGGTCGCTTCATCGGCTGAACCCCGGGGCGACTTGATCGAACGCGCGTCGAGCCGACCGACGTGCCCCGGGCCGGTTGTTAACGAGGCGAGGCGGGCCCGGGGGCCCGCCTCGCGGTGCAACGGTTCAGGTACTGCGGACTACCAGCTGCCGCTGGCGGGGCAGCCGCCCTTGGCCGTGCCGCTGGCCGGCACGGTGCAGCCGCGGGTGGTCACGCCGGTCGTGGGGTCCTTCGTGATCGTGAAGACGTTGTTCGACTTCGAGGTCGCCGTGATGGTGTAGCCCTTGCCGGTGCTGTCGGCAGCCGCCTGCACCTGGCCGACGCCGGAGCCGACCGGGAGGCCGGTGTCGCTGCCGGGGCAGCCGGTGTAGGTGTCGGAATCCGTGTAGCAGGACTCCATCTGGGAGACCATGTTGCGGGCATCGGACTTCGCGGACGAGTCCTGGCCCTTGGCGCGCTGGCCGAGGAACGCGGGCAGAGCGATCGCGGCGAGGATGCCGATGATCAGAATCACGACCAGGAGCTCGATCAGGGTGAAGCCCTTCTCGTCCTGGGCGCGCTGGCGGAGCTTATGGAGCATTGAGGTGGTCCCTCCTGAAGGGATCGGTTGGGCCTGTGAAACTGCTTGCCAGGTCCGCGGTCGCTTCCCACCTCCGTCGGTGGTAGCCCGGCTGGCTCATCCGGAGCCCCGTGGCTTTGCGTCTCGCCCTCACGAGCGATTTGCCGTTCACACCTCGGCTGGCACACCCGGTATCGGCACCATCCCGCCGCGACTTAAGCCTGCTTGAGGTGGGTATGGACGCCGCTCTACGCTACGCGGGTGTTCGGCCGCCGGATCCTGGTTCTGGTGGCGGTGCTGATGGGCCTCACCGCGCTCGCCGCGAGCCTGACGCCGCCGCCGCAGTCGCTGCGGCGCGGCGCGCAACCGCCACGGCCGGCGGCCACGCCCAAGGCCACCGAGCTCGCGCCGGCCCCGGCGGCGCGCACCGTGACCGCGCGGCTCTCGGCCGACAGCCGGCCGCGGCGGATCAGCGCGCACACCGGCGACACGGTGACCCTCGACATCACCGCCGGCGCGCCGGACACCGTGGTCATCGACGACCTCTCGGTGTCGGAGCCCGTCGACCCCGCATCGCCCGCACACGTGGAGCTCTACGCCGACACGGCGGGGCGCTTCCCGATCCTGCTGCTGGACTCCGGGCGCCGGATCGGCACCCTGCGGATCACGGGCTCGAGCTGACGTCCGCCGGCTCGCCGCCCTGGGCGTCGTGGCCCGGGATGAAGCGGCCCGTGCCATCGCACCAGGGGCAGGCGACCTCGTGGCGCTCGCCGCCGAGGTTCGAGATCACGCGGCCGGTGCCTCGGCAGGCGGTGCAGCGCTGCGGGTCGTAGGGCTCGTCGGGCGGAGGCGTCACCGCCCGCCACCCTAGCCCATGCCGGGAGGAGCGACCGACGTGACCGCGCGGGGATCGCCGGTGCCGCGCAGCACCGGGTCGGCGGCGCGATCGCCCGGCAGCGA
>JAWVGD010000271.1:0-8133 GCA_033855515.1 Baekduia sp. | reverse complement strand
CGTTGGCGCCGATGACCAGGGCGACGTCGGTGCGGCTGAACTCGCCGTTGATGTCGTCCATCTCCTTGAGCTGGTCGTAGGGCACGTCGGCCTCGGCCAGCAGGACGTTCATGTGCCCGGGCATGCGGCCGGCGACCGGGTGGATCGCGTACTTGACCTCGACGCCCTTGAGCTCCAGCAGCTTGGCCATCTCGCGCACGGCGTGCTGGGCCTGAGAGACGGCCATGCCGTAGCCCGGGACGACGACGACCAGCCGCGCGTAGGCCATCTGGATCGCCACGTCGGCGGCGCTGGTCGAGCGCACGGTGCCGCCCGAGGCGCTCGTCGCGCCCGCGGCGGCCTCGATCGTCCCGCCGAACCCACCGGCGATGACCGACGTGATCGAGCGGTTCATCGCGACGGCCATCTGCTGGGTCAGCAGCGTGCCCGACGCGCCGACGATCATGCCGGCGACGATCAGCGACGTGTTGTTCAGCGCGACGCCGGTGGCGGCGGCGCTCAGGCCCGTGAACGCGTTCAGGAGCGAGATGACGACGGGCATGTCGGCGCCGCCGATCGGCATCACCAGGAAGATCCCCAGCAGCCCGGCGCTGAGCAGCAGGCCGATCATCAGCAACTGGCCGCCGGCGCCGGCGACGATCGCGACGCCGCAGGCGACGGCGATCGCGGCGAGCGCGACGTTGATGAGCGTCTGGATCTGGGCGCTCCCGATGACCTTCGAGCCGCCGTCGATGAGCTCCTGCAGCTTGGCGAACGCGACGTTGGAGCCCCAGAAGGACACCGATCCGACGATCGCCGCGAAGACGCTGAAGACGGCGACGTAGGTCGGGACGCCCTGGAAGCCGTGGGAGTCGCGGAACTCCACCCACGCGATCAGCGCGACCGCGCCGCCGCCGACGCCGTTGAACAGCGCCACCATCTGCGGCATCTGGGTCATCTTGACCCGGCGCGCCGCGGGGACGCCCACCGACGTGCCGAGCGCGATGCCGAGGATGATCAGCCCGACGTTGTGCAGGTGGGGCACGAGCAGCGTCGCGATGACCGCGACGCCCATGCCGACGGCGGCGATGCGGTTGCCGCGCACCGCGGTCTTGGGGCCGGTCAGTCCGCTCAGGCCGTAGATGAACAGCCCGAAGCTGACGATGTAGAGGAGGTAGCGGAAGTTCGGGTCGGTGATGAAGGTCGCGGTGACGGGCGTGAGCCCGAACGGCTGTGACGCGATCACGCCTTGCCCTCCTCGGGAGCGTCGGCCTCGACGAGCTCCTTCGGCTTGGCCTTGAACATCTCGAGCATCCGGTCGGTGACCAGGAAGCCGCCGACGACGTTGATCGTCCCGAACGCGACCGCGACGACCAGCAGGAACTTGTTCAGGACGCCGCCGGCCAGGCCCTCGACGAGCAGGATGATGCCGCCCAGGACGACGATCCCGTGGATCGCGTTGGTGCCCGACATCAGCGGCGTGTGCAGCGTGTTCGGGACCTTGGAGATGACGGCGTAGCCGACGAAGCCGGCCAGCACCAGGATCGCCAGGTTGGTGACCAGCATGGCTACAGGACCTCCCCGTTCTTGACGACGCAGGCGCCGGCGACGATCTCGTCCTCGAAGTCCGGGGCCAGCGCCCCGGTCTCGTCGTCGGCCAGCAGCTCGATGAGCGCCTGCAGGTTGCGTGCGTACAGCGCGCTGGCGTGCTCAGGCATGCTCGCCGGCAGGTTCAGCGGTGAGACGATCGTGACGTGGTGCTTGACCACGGTCTGGCCGGGCTCGGTGAGCTCGCAGTTGCCGCCGGTCTCGCCCGCGAGGTCGACGATGACGCTGCCGGGCTTCATGCCCTCGACGGCCTCGGCAGTGACCAGGCGCGGCGCGGGCCGGCCGGGGACCAGCGCGGTCGTGATGACGACGTCGAAGCCCTTGGTGGCGTCGGTGAGCGCCTGCTGCTGCTGGGCCTTCTCCTCGTCGGTCAGCTCGCGGGCGTAGCCGCCCTCGCCGGCGGCCTCGATGCCGAGGTCCAGCCACTTGGCGCCGAGCGACTCGACCTGCTCGGCGGTCTCGGGGCGCACGTCGTAGCCGGTGGTCTGGGCGCCGAGGCGGCGCGCCGTGGCCAGCGCCTGCAGGCCCGCGACACCGATGCCGAGCACCAGGACCTTGGCCGGCGGGATCGTGCCCGCCGCGGTCATCAACATCGGGTAGAAGCGCGTGGAGTGCTCGGCGCCCAGCAACGCGGACTTGTAGCCCGAGACGTTGGACTGCGAGCTCAGCGCGTCCATCGACTGGGCACGGGAGATGCGCGGGATCGCCTCCATGGCGAAGGCGGTCGCGCCGGTGGCGGCGATCTCCTTCAGGCCGTCGGGGTTGCCGCGCGGGTTGAGGAAGCCGACGAGCGTCGTGCCGCTGCCGAGCTTCGCGCGCTCGGCGGCGTCGGGAGCGCCGACCTTGACGACCACCTCAGCGCCCCACGGGTCGCCGATGGTGGCGCCGGCGTCGGCGTAGAGCTCGTCGGGGACGAGCGCCGCCTCACCGGCTCCCGCCTCGACGACGATCTCATGGCCCTTCGCGACGAGCTTGCGCACGACCTCCGGCACGAGGGCGACTCGCCGCTCGCCCTCAGCCGATTCCTTCGGGACGCCGATGTTCATAGGAGTCGCGGACCCTATACGAGCCGGCATTCGCCGCGACGCGCGATACGCCGGAACGGCGCAGAGCTTCGGAGGGGCCGCTCCGCGCCGTCGCGCCGTCGCCATTTAGGCGCGTCGCGACCTCCAGGCGCGTTCGTCACCTCCAGGCGCGTCGGTCACCTCCAGGCGGTGGTGGTGCCGGGTGGTCGGGCGAGCGCGTCCCCCTCAGCAGCCGCCGGGGCGGCGGTGGGCGATCGTGACCGGAAGCGTCCGGCCGCTGAGCGCCACCACGGCGTCGACGGAGGCGAGGATCCGGCTGCCCGCGTCGTCGCGCGTGAACTGGAAGGCGCCGCCGCCTCGCTGCAGCGTGCGCAGGGCCCTGGCGGCGCGCGTGTCGCCACCGCCCATCGCGCGCTGGGCCTCGAGCGCCAGCGCGGTGGAGTTGGCCTCGTTGCGGTCGCGGCGCCCGAGCGCGAAGCCGCCCGCCGGCGTGCGCTGCCGGAGCATCCAGCGCAGCCCCGCTCGCAGCGTCCCGTTGGAGCGCGAGACGCCGGCGGCGCGCGCGGCGAGGATCGCCATCGCGGTGCTCGTCACGTCGTCAGGGCGCCCGCCGGAGCGGCTGAGGCTGAAGTTCCAGCCCCCGGCGCCGCGGGCGCCGAGCAGGACCCGGACGGTCGCGGCCGACGGCCCGGCGCGCAGCGCGCGCACGGCGAGCATGCCGAGCGTCTGGTCGAAGATGGTCGACCCGTAGCGCCCGCTGCGCCCATAGCGCTGGAGGCGCGCGAAGAGGTCGAGCGACCCGGCACAGCGCGGGTTGCCCGACCGGGAGGCGACGAGCGCGAGGATCGTCTTGCCGGTCGCGCCGGCGCTGCGGGTGTAGCCGGGCGCGCCGGCGCGCAGGGCCCGGGCTCGGCGCCCGGCCTCGGCGGCGGGCAGGCGCCCGGCGGCGCGCAGGGCCACGAGCGTGTCGGCGGACATGCCATCGGCACGCGGCGCGACGGCGCCCGAGAGCCAGGCGGCGCCCGCGCGGGCGGCGGAGGCGTCGGAGGCTTGGGCGGCGGGCGCGCCGAGCAGGACGGCGGAAGCGGTTGCGACCACGGCGAGCGCGGCGGTCAGCAGGGTCCTCGAGGTCATCGATGCGGCTCCGGGGTCGGGATCAAGGTGGTGGCCGCACGCTCGTCCGCCAAGCGCGGCTCGGCGTCGGTCCAGCGGACCTCGAGGCGTGCGCGGTAGCGCTGCAGCACCCGGACGAACGCGGGCCCGAAGGCCAGGAAGAACACGACGTTGCCCACCGCGTGGGCGATGTCGAAGGGCAGGCCGGCGGCCTCGGTGGCGGCCCATTGGGCCAGCGACGGCGTCCGGCCCGCGGCGGTGAGCGTCGAGAGGTTCGTGATCGCGCCGTACAACATCCCGCACGACGCGCAGAGCACGGCGGTTGCCACGCGCGGCAGCCGGCGGCCGGTCACGCGCGCCCAGGCCGCGCCGATGATGCCGACCAGACCCCAGGCCGCCATCTGCCACGGCGTCCACGGCCCCTGGCCGAAGACGAGGTTGGAGCTCAGGGCGCCGAGGGCGCCGACGGCGAACCCGGGCGCGCCGCCGAGCACGAACCCGGTCAGCAGCACGATGTCGGTCGTCGGCTTGACGTTGGGCAGCGGCGCGAACGCGATCCGGCCCAGCGCCGCCAGCGCGGCGAGCGTCGCCACCATCGCCAGGACCTTCGACGTCGGGTGGGTCCGCTCGTACCAGGTGAACCCGCCGGCGAGCAGGACACCCAGCAGCGTGAAGGTCGTGATCTGCCAGGTCACGGCGCGGCCACCCCGGTCGCGCGCAGCAGGACGGCCGCGCCGTCGTCGGGCAGCAGTGCCCGGCCGCCGGTGACGCGCGCCGTCTCGGTCGCGAAGTACCAGCCGCCGGCGAGGACCGAGGCGGCGGGCCCGTCGGCGATCGGGCGCCCGTCGGCGAGCAGGATCACGCGGTCGGCGACCTCGGCGGCGAACTCCGGGTCGTGCGTGGCGACGACGATCGCCGCGCCACGCCGCGACAGCGTGAGCAGTCGCTCCGACAAGCTCGCCTTGGCGGCCCGGTCCATCCCGCGGGTGGGCTCGTCGAGGCCGATGACGGCCGCCGGCTCCGGCGAGTCCAGCACGATCGCCAGCGCCAGCCGCTGGCGCTGGCCGCCGGAGAGGTCGTGCGGGTGGCGGTCGACGAGGTGCTCCAGGCCGACGGCGGCAAGCGCGCCGGCCGAGGCCTCGTCGCCCACGCGCTCGTGCAGGAGGTAGTCGTTGGGGTCCTGCAGCAGCAGGGCGACGCGGCCGGAGGTCGTGACCCTCCCGCGCGTGGGCGCCATCAGCCCGGCGGCGTGGCGCAGCAGCGTGGACTTGCCGGCGCCGTTGCGGCCCATGAGGGCGACGCGCTCGCCGGGCGCGATCGCGAGGTCGACGCCGCGCAGGACGGTCGCGCCGCCGCGGCGCTCGTGCCAGACGCCGGCGAAGGCCAGGGCCGCGGCGCGGCGCTCCCCGCGTCCGGGGCGGCGCAGGGGTTGGTCGTCGAGGAGGTCTTCTCCGCCGGGTGCGGTGCCTCCCGACTCCAGGTCGATCCCATGCGCCCGCAGTGCCGCGCGTGCCTGCTTGACGCCCGTCGGCGGCGGTGTGATGCCCGCGCCGCGGAACATGCGCGCCACCGGCGTCTGCAGCTCGGGGGCCGCGTCGCCGGCCCACGCCAGGAACGCCGGCGGCGGCGCGTCGCAGACCACGACGCCGTCGGCGAGGACGACGACGCGGTCGGCGGCCGGCAGGCAGCGCTCGAGCCGGTGCTCGGCCAGGACGATCGTCGTCCCCCACTCCTCGTTGAGGCGGCGCAGGAGCCAGATCAGCTCGTCGCCGGCGACGGGGTCCAGCTGCGAGGTGGGCTCGTCGAGCAGGACCAGCCGCGGCCGGCCCGCCAGCGCCGCGCCGAGCGCCACGCGCTGCAGCTCGCCGCCGCTGAGCTCGGTCGTCGCGCGGTCCAGCAGGTGAGCGATGCCGAGCGCCAGCGCCGCCTCCTCCACCCCGCGCGCCACCGCCGACGGCCCGTGACCGCGGTTCTCCAACGGGA
Source organism: Baekduia sp. (assembly GCA_033855515.1). Classification (GTDB taxonomy): domain Bacteria; phylum Actinomycetota; class Thermoleophilia; order Solirubrobacterales; family Solirubrobacteraceae; genus Baekduia. The sequence goes on along the minus strand of JAWVGD010000271.1, from coordinate 2,425 downwards.
ACGCGAGCTCGGCGCGGACGGTCGTCAGGACGACCTGCGACTCGGGGTCCTGGAACAGCGACCCGGCGATCCGCGCCAGGTCGGCGGGGCCGTGCTCACGCGTGTCGAGGCCGCCGAGCACGACGCGGCCGCCGAACGTCCCACCGTGGAAGTGCGGGACCAGGCCGGCCGCCGCACGCAACATGGTGGACTTGCCGCCCGCCGAGCGCCCGGCGAGCACGACGAACTCCCCTTCGCCGACGGTCAGCGTGACGTCGCGTAGCGACGGCGTCGTCGCGCCGGCGTAGGTGTAGGTGACGCCCTCGAGCTCCAGCAGCGGGGCGATGGGCACGCCGTCGCTCACGCGATCCCCCTCCGCGCCGCGAAGGGCGCCAGCGCGCAGACGGTCAGCGCCGCGGCCACCGCCAGCGTCTCCCCCGCCCCGGCGCCGCCGAGCTGCGGGTACGGGTCGAACGCCGCGAGCGGCACCGCCCGCGCCGCGATCGTCACGGCGGCGACGGCCGCCGCCGAGGCGGCGAACGCCAGGTCGTGGCGCGACCATGGCCGCCCGCTGCCCCCACCGCGCCGCGCGCTGCCGTAGCCGCGCACCTCGAGCGTCGCGGCGACGTCGAGGGCGCGGTCCAGCGCCCCGCCGGCGACCGCGCGCAGGACGGCCATGCGCGCCGCCGGGCCGTCCCCGCCGTGGTCGGCCCGGCAGCGGCGGGCCTCCTCGATGCGCTGGGCGTCGGCGGCGAGCACCGGCACCAGCCGCGTGGCGAGCGTCGCCGCCAGCGCCGAGCGGACCGAGGCGCGGCGCATGAGCCGCAGCAGGTCGTCGGGGTCGACGGCGGCGGTGAACAGCGCGAACGCCGATGCGACGACCAGCAGCCGCAGGCCGAAGAGCAACCCGTACACCAACGCCTCCAGCGTCAGGTCGACCTGCCCGAAGGGCGGGATCTCCCCGAGGCGCGCCAGGATCGTCAGCCCGTCCCGGACCACGAGCATGTTGACGAGCGCGATGCCGAGCGCCCACGGAACCATCCATGCCGCCGTCCGGCCGACGTCGCGGAGCACGCCTGCCCCACCCGCCGCCGCCAGGACGACGACCGCGAGGGCGACCAGGACCACCGGGCTCTGGGCCGCCAGCGCGGCCGCCGCCACCGCGGCGCACCAGGCGCCGCCCGCCGCGGCGCGTGCCGCGTGCAGCGGGCTCGCGCGGCGGCGGTACCTCACGGGACCTCGGGCAGCGCGACCGGCTTGCCGTTGCTCATCGCCACCGCGAAGCGCCCGGCCAGCGCGCCCTCGTCGAAGGCGGTGGCGGCGACGCCGACCGCGGCGTCGTCGGTGCCGGTGACCAGCCAGACGGGATCGTTGCCCTGGACCGCGGTCGCGGCGACCAGGCCGGTGCCCGGACCGAGCGTCCGCGTGGTCTTCCCGGTGGGGTCGAGCAAGGCGATGGACTTGCCGTCGGTCGCCGGCTTGGCGAACACGCCGCTGCTCGCGGGGCCCTTCTCCAACAGGACGGCGGTGTGGTCGGCGCGCAGCGCGCGCCAGGGGCCGACGAGCACGCGCAACGTGTCCTGGGTGAAGCTGTTGCCGATGCCGCCCTTGGCAGCCGGCAGCCCCATGTCGTTGAGCTTGGCCAGCACGGAGTTGCAGGCGTCGGCCGAGGGGTCGACGCACTCCACGCGCGTGGGCAGCCGGCGGCCGTCGATCCCGTGTAGGAACGGCTCCGGGAACGAGCCGACGACCGCCGGGACGCGATCGGTGACCGACCAGTCGTGGTGGTCCCACCAGACGCGGTCGCCCTGATGGACCCGCACCGACGTCGCGCCCTTCTCGGCCTGGATCCCGTTGACGTAGAAGAACCAGTCCACCGGCCGGCCGCTGCGCTGTCCGCCGCTGACGCCGTCGATCGACTGCACGAAGCCGCCGCCGAAGCGCGTGGTCACCTTCGGCGCGTTGCGCTCCAGCAGCCGCATGACCGTGTCCGAGCCGCCCGCCTTGGGGTGGTCGGTCTGCACGACGCCGCGGCTGCCGAAGTCCTGGGTGACCAGGAGCTGGGTCTCGGCGGGCGCCGGGCCCGCGCCCAGGCCGCAGCCCGCCGAGGCCGCCGCCACGAGGGCGACGGCCGCGGCCGCGAGCACGCGGACCCGGACGCGGGCGCTAGGCAACGGTGAACACCAGCCGAGTCGTGCCGCGCGCCAGCCGCGTCGCGGCCTTGCCCGCCGTGTTCTGAACCTGGAGGTCCAGGACGTAGCGGCCACGGGGCAGCTTGGTCGGCAGCAGGTAGCGGAAGTCGCTCTTGGCCCCGACCGAGAACCACGTGCCGTGCACGGCGCCACACCGGCGCATCGCCACGAACGTCTCCTTCTTGGCGTCGAACGTCGCGCACGCGCGGCCGTCGGTGCGGGTGAGCCGCAGGCGGACGTCGCGCAGGCCGCCG
>JAWVGD010000270.1:0-9339 GCA_033855515.1 Baekduia sp. | reverse complement strand
GGTCCGGGGGTGGGTGCCGGCGCCGGCGCGCGGGCGGCGCGCCGCCGCGGGGTGGTCGCCCGCGCGCCGGAGCGCCGCGGCTCGGGCGGCGGATCGGCCCAGAGGTTCGGGGCGCTCAACTGGCCGGCGCGAGGGTCGGGAAGGCGGGCGTGCAGAGGACGGTCTGGTCCTCGAGGATCGTCATGGCCTCGTAGCCGTCGAGGCGCAGCGTCCAGCCCGGGCCGTCCAGGCCCATCGCGAACGCCGCGGTGGAGTACGCGTCGGCCGTCCCGAGGTCGGGCCCGACGACGGTGACCGAGGCGACCCCGTGCGGCGGCGTTCCGGTGTGGGGATCGACGATGTGGGCCCCGCGCTCGTAGGCGCCGGACGTGGCCACCGCCAGGTCGCGGGCCTCGAGGACCGCCGCGATCGCGTAGCGGTCGCATGGATGCTGCACGCCGACGCGCCAGTGCGCGGCCGGGAGCGCCGCGCCGCGGGCCACGACGTCGCCGCCGGCGCTGAGGCAGAAGTCGGTCAGCCCGGCGGCCGTCAGCAGGTCGGCGGCGCACTGGACCGCCCAGCCCTTGACCAGGGCCGAGGGATCCAGGTCCTCGCGGTCGACGCGGGCGTCGAACCAGCCGCCCGTGGCCGCCCGCAGGAGCTCGCAGCGCGCCAGGACGTCGCGGACCTGCGGCGGCGCGTCGCGGCGCGCCAGCTCCGCGCGCCGGAGGCGGCTGATGACGCTGTCGGCGCGGTAGGTGCTGTAGGTCGCGTCCACCTCGTGCAGCCAGGCGAGGGCGCGGGCCACCGGCGCGGCCGCAGACGCGTGCGACCGGACATCGATCGACACGGTGGTGCCCATGACGTGCTCCACGGTGACGTGGCGCGGCGGCGAAGCGGTCGGCATGGGGCAGATGGTGCAGTCAGAAGATCAGCCAGGCCTCAGCGGACCCTGAGAGAACGCTGAGCGGGGCGGGTGGCGGGCTGCCGGTCACGTCGAGCGCAGCGCCTCGGTCGGCGACAGCCGCGTCGCGTGCAACGCCGGGTACAGCCCGGCCACCGCGCCGATGAGCACCGCGGCGACGAGGCCGCCCCCGGCGGCCTGCGGCGGGATGACCACCCGCCAGCCCTGCCCGGTCGCGTAGCCGGCGGTCACCAGGGCGCCGAGCGTCACGCCCGCCGCGCCGCCGAGCGACGACAGCAGCAGCGCTTCGGCCAGGAACTGGGCCGCCACGTGGCGGCGGCGGGCGCCGAGCGCGCGGCGCAGGCCGACCTCCGAGCGGCGCTCCAGGACCGAGATGACCATCACGTTGGCGATCCCCACGCCGCCGACCAGCAGCGCCACGGCGCCGAGGGCGAGGAACAGGGCGGTGAACGCGCCCTTGGCGGCGGCGCGCGCGGCCAGCACGTCCGACGGGCGGCTCACGTCCACCTCCTCCTGGTGCTCCGGGTAGGCGGTCGGAGGGATGAGGTCACGCGCGACGGCCACCGCGTCCTGGCGCGCGCGGACGTACACGGCGCTCGCGTGGCGGCCGGTCCCGAACAGCGCGTGCGCCGCCGGGTAGCCGATCAGCGCGCTGCGGTCGAGGTCGGGCACGAGCGGGACCGGCGCCATGATCCCCACCACCGTGAGCCAGTGGCCGTCGGCGTACACGCGCACGCCGGTGCGGTCGATCCCCAGCCGGCGCGCCGTCACGGCGCCGAGGACGACCGCCGGGTAGCGCTCGGTCGCGGCGGTCAGGAAGCGGCCGCGGCGCAGCGCGAACCCGGCGGCGTCGGGCAGCCCGCGCTCGGCCGCCATCAGGGCGATGCCGCCGGTCTCCTCCGACGGGATGCGGTCGGTGCGCCGGACCGCGGCGCTGATCTGCGTCGTCGCCGCGGCCGTGAGGACCGAGGCGATCCCGCGCACCGCCGGCGCCGCGGAGGCCGGCAGCGTCGCGTCGTCGCCGAAGAAGCTCTGGCCGGGCGTGACCGTCAGCAGGTTGGTCCCGAGCCGGTCCAGACGGTCCAACAGCGCCGCCTGCGACGACTGGGAGATCCCGAGCACGGAGACCATCGACGCGATGCCGATGGCGATGCCGAGCGCCGAGAGCACCGCGCGCAGGCGGCGCGTGCGAAGGCCCATCGCGCCGAGGCGCAGCAGGTCGCGGGCGAGCAGGCGGCTCTTCATCGCAGGCGCCCGTCGTGCAGCTCGACGCGGCGCGGCAGCGCGGCGGCGATCTCGCGGTCGTGGGTGATGACCGCGATCGTCGTCCCGGCCGCGTTGAGCTCGTGCAGCAGGTCGAGGATCTCCGCGCTGCGGTGGCTGTCGAGATTGCCGGTCGGCTCGTCCGCGAGGACGATCGCGGGGCGGGCGACCAGCGCGCGGGCGATCGCGACGCGCTGGCGCTCGCCGCCCGACAGCTGCGAGGGGTGATGCGCCAGCCGCCCGGCGAGCCCGACCCGTTCCAGCGCGGTCTGCGCCAGCGCCCGGCGCCGCGCGGGAGTCGTGCCCGTATAGAGCAGGCCATCGGCGACGTTGTCGAGGGCGGCCATCCCGTCGAGCAGGAAGAACTGCTGGAAGACGAACCCGATCCGCTGCGCGCGCAGCGCCGCCAGCTCACCGTCCGAGGCGCCGGCCACGTCGCGCCCCTCGACGAGCACCGTGCCGGTCGTCGGGCGGTCGAGCGTGCCCATGATCTGCAGCAGCGTCGACTTGCCCGAGCCCGACGGCCCGACGATCGCCAGCAGCTCCCCCGCCGCGATCGTCAGCGAGACGCCGGCCAGTGCCTCGACGCCCGGGTAGCGCTTGACGACGTCGCGCAGCTCCAAGACGGCGCTCATCGCGGCGCCTGCACGCGGTCGCCGGCTCCGACGGCCCGGCCGGTGACCTCGACGTAGCCGTCGGCGAACAGCCCGGGCGTGACCGCGACCAGGCGACCGTCGGCGCGTTGCAGGCCGTAGCCGCCGCCGGCGCGCGCGACGAGCGCCTGCACGGGGACCGCGAGCACGTGCCGGCGCGTCGTGCGCGCGAACTGCACCGACACCGGCGCCTCGTCCAAGCGGCCCGCGGCGCCGCGGGTCCGCAGGCTGATCGTCACGGTGACCTTCGCGGTGCCGCCGCCGCCGCTCCCGCCGCCGGCGGCGCTGGCGACGGTGCCCACGCTCGCGACCGTGCCCGCGACGATGCGCGCGTCGGGCAGCTCGATCCGCACGTGCCCGCCGCGCTGGGCGAGCGTCTGGTCGGCCGCGTCGAGCTTGGCGGTCACGACGCGGCGCGTCGACGTCGTCGACAGCACGGGGCCGCCGGCGGCCGCGCCGAGCTCCGCCTCCACGGTCGTCACGCGGCGCGCGCCGGGGAGGAAGACGACGCGCCCGAGCTCCACCGCGCCGGTGACGTGCAGGCCGCGGTCGCGCTGCCAGGCCTTCACCGCTGAGGCCGTCGTAGCGGTGAAGCGGCCGTCGACGACGCCCGGGTCGTAGCCCATCGCGGCGAGGCCGCGCTCGAGCTGGGCGACGTCGGCGCCCTCGAGGCCATCGTGCAGCGCCCGGAAGGCCGGGAGCGCGCCGTCCATCAGCACGATCGGATCGCGATCGACGGTGAACAGCGCGTGGCCCGGCTGCACCACCGCGCCGGCGTGCGGGAGCGAGGTGATCGTGCCCGGCAGGCGGGTGGCCACCGACCGGCGCCCGGAGTACCCCAGCGTGCCGTCGACCCGCTGACGGTCGACGAGGGTCCGGCGCTGCACCGGGACCGTCGGCCCGGTCGAGTGCGCGGCGGCGCTCGCACGGTTGCCCCCGTCGCGGTCACGGGCGGACGTCGCGACGACGGTGCCCGCGGCCAGCAGCGCGGCGGCCGGCAGTCCCGCGGCGAGAAGGCGCCGGCGCCTCATCGACCCGGCGCCGCGCTGAGCGCGTTGCTGGGGCCGCCGCCCCCCTTGCCCACCGACAACCGCGCCCCGGCCGGCATGAACGTCCCGCAGGCCTTCTGGGCTCGGGCGAACGCGGGGCTGCTCGGGTCGATGCCGCTGTCGCCGCTCCCGCTGTCCTTCTTCTGGACGATCCCACCGCCGCCGGCCTGCGGGTCGGGCAGGTTGATCCCGTGCGCGCGCATGCAGCGCGCGAACTGCAGCGCCTGGTCCAAGAGATGGGCCTGCTCGGCCTTGCTCGGCGCTTTCGGCCCTGCGCCCGTCTTCTTGGCGCAGTTCTTCTGGGCCGCCTCCAGCCGCTTGGGGGCGATGCCCTTCGGGATGCGGACGAGCTGCGGCTTGTTGCTCGCACCCGGGTCCGGGAAGTCGATGCCGGCCGCGCGCATGCAGCGCGCGAAGGCCAGCGCCTTGGCGTCGTCGGAGCGGCCCGCGGGCGCGCCACCGCCGCCGCCGCCCCCGCACGCCGTCAGCAGCGCGGTGGTGGCGACGCCGGCCAGCAGCACCGTCGTCGTGTGTCGGATCGTCATGGGCCGCATGGAGCCAGCCCCAGGTGAAAGACGGCTGAACGCCGGTTAGGAGCTGGGTGAAAGCGACAGGCGCAGCCGCGCGCCGCCACCGTCAGCGCGCTCGGCGCGCACGGTCCCGCCGTGGGCCTCGGCCACCTGGCGCACGATCGCCAGGCCGAGGCCGGAGCCGGGGAGGCTGCGGGCCGACGGCGCGCGGTAGAACCGGTCGAAGACCAGCGGGAGGTCGGCGTCGGCGATGCCGGGCCCATGGTCGCGCACGACGACCTGGCCGTCGCGGACGTCGATCTCGACCGGCGCGCCCGGCGGCCCCCACTTCACCGCGTTGTCGAGGAGGTTGCGCACCGCGCGATGCAGGCGCGGACGCGAGCCCCGCACGACGCAGGGCTGCGCGTGCACGACGAGCTCGCGGTCGGGCGCATGGGCGCGCAGCGCGGCGACCGCCTCCTCGACGAGGCGGTCCAGCCGCACGTCTTCGAGCGTCTCGTCCGCCGTCAGCTCCGCCGGGCGCGCGAGATCGACGAGGTCGCCGACGAGCACGCCGAGCTCCTCGACCTGCGTGCTCACCGAGCCGACGATCCGCTCCCGCTCGGTGGCCGGCAGCCCGGGTGCGCGCGCAAGCAGCTCCAGGTTCGTGCGCATGCTCGTCAGCGGCGTGCGCAGCTCGTGCGACGCGTCGGCGACGAGCTGGCGCTGCGCCTCGCGCGACTGCTCCAGCGCGGCGATCATGCCGTTGAACGAGCGTCCGAGGCGGCTGTTGAGGGCGGCGGCCAGGCCGACGCCGCCCAGCATCACCGCCGCGAGGATCCAGCGCAGGCGGCCCAGCGCCGCGTCGACGTCGGTCAGCGGGCGCGCCACCTGCAGGACCTCGCCGCCGGGCATCCGGGCGCTCAGCACGCGCAGGTGCGCCCCACCGGTGTGGGTGTCGGCGAGGGCGACCGTCTGGCTGCCGGTGAGCACCTCTCGCGCCGTGCCGGTGACCGGCAGGGCGCCGGCGCTCGCGGGCGCCACCACGGAGCCTCCGGGAGTGATGAGCTGCGCCACGCCTGTGGCGTCTCCGAACCTGGCGGGCGGCAGCGCGACGCGGACGCTGCCCTGGATCGCGGGCGCTGCGCCGCCGGGCGCCGACTGCAGGGAGAACGTGTGGTCGTCGACCGGGCCGTTGCCCGTCGCTCCAACCGGTGCCGAGCGCGTGCTCCCGGTCGAGACGAAGAACGCCTTGGGCTGCGACGCGCGGAGCGCGGCGTCGACCTGGCCGCGGAGGCTGCCGCGCACCACGACGTAGACGGCGACGGCGGCGACCGCGATCGCCAGCGCGACCGCGACGGTCGACAGCAGGACCAGCCGGCGGCGGATCGTCATCGGCCCCGCTCCTCCTTGAGCACGTAGCCCACTCCGCGCACCGTGTGCAGCAGCCGGGGCTCGCCGGCCGCCTCGGTCTTGCGGCGCAGGTAGCCGACGTAGACCTCCAGCGAGTTGGAGGCCGGCCCGAAGTCATAGCCCCACACGCGGTCGAAGATGACCTCGCGCGTCAGCACCTGCCGCGGGTGGTGCAGGAAGAGCTCGAGCAGCAGGTACTCGGTGCGGGTGAGCTCGATCGGCCGGGCGCCGCGCTGCACCTCGTGGATCACCGGGTCGAGCTGGAGGTCGGCGAAGCACAGCGGGCGGCGGTCGTCCTGCCACCCCGAGCGGCGCAGCAGCGCGCGGAGCCGGGCGAGCAGCTCCTCCAGCGCGAACGGCTTGGGCAGGTAGTCGTCGGCGCCGGCCTCGAGCCCGGCGACGCGGTCGCCCACCGCGTCGCGGGCGGTCAGCATCAGCACCGGCGTGCGGTCGCCGGCGTGCCGCATCCGCCGGCAGACCTCCAGGCCGTCGACGCACGGCATCAGCACGTCGAGGAGCACCACGTCCGGGCGCCCGGCGGCCAGGCACCGGATGGCCTGCTGCCCGTCGGCCGCCAGCTCCACCGCGAAGCCGTCGTAGCGCAGCGCCCGTTCGAGGGACTCCCGCACCGCCGGCTCGTCGTCCACCACGAGGACCCTCATGCGCGTGATCCTCTCCGCCGAACCTGAACATCGGCTGAAGAGGCGTGATTCGCGCGAGCGCTCAGCCCGCGGCGCGATCCGCGCTGCCCGGTGCGCTGCCCGCCTGCGCCCGGATCGCCTCGCGCCGCAGGTGCTCCAGCGACATCCGCAGCAGGCGCGACACGTGCATCTGCGACAGGCCGAGCCGCCGGCCGATCTCGGTCTGCGTGAGGTCTTCGGTCAGCCGCAGGCGCAGGATCTCGCGTTCGCGGAGCGACAAGCCGCGCTGCAGCACCTCCAGCAGATCACGGTCCTCGACGCCCTCGAGCGCCTGGTCGAGCGCCCCGAGGCGGTCTTGGACCGTGGCGCCGTCGCCGCGATCCCCGTCGCCGCCGCCCGTCGGCGCCGAGAGCGACACCGCGCGGTGCGCGGCCAGCGCCTCGCGAGCCTCCAGCACGGCCTCGGTGGCGAGATGCGTGTGCGCGCACAGCTCGTCGATCGTCGGGGCGCGGCCGAGTTGATGCAGGAGCTCCTCCGCGGCGCGTTCGACGGCGAGCGCCTGCTCCTGCAGATCGCGTGGCGGGCGCACCGCCCAGCCATGGTCGCGGAAGTGGCGGCGCAGCTCACCCATCATCGTCGGCAGGGCGTAGCTCGTGAACGTCACGGCCCGCGACGGGTCGTAGCGGTCGATCGCCTTGAGCAGCCCGACACAGGCCACCTGCAACAGGTCGTCGAACGGCTCGCTGCGACGGGCGTACCGGCTGGCCGCGTAGCGTGCCAGCGGCAGGTACCGGCGGACGAGCTGCTCGCGGAGCAGAGGGTCGCGGTCGCGGGCGAAGCGGGCGAGGATCTGCGCATCGTGGGCGTCGCTCCGGGCGGAGCGAAGACCGGTGGGGCGGCGCACCCGGCGGCTGGCGGGCATCGTCATGGGTCTCGAGCCTTCCTGGTGGGAGAAAACACCGCCTCGACCGACTCAGCGCCCCGCGGGGCGGGGGCTCGGCATGTCAAGACCACCAGCAGGCCCCCTGCCCGCGGTGGCTCGCGTGGGAAGGGCTCCTGCTGACAACCGTATGTCGCCGCCGCGACCGGACGCCGCGCCTGTTGGATACCAACCCGCCCTGCCTGCCCGGCGCTGCCGCCTACGCCCCCCGCCCGCCGGTGGTCGTCAGGCCCGGCGCTGCTCCGCGTCGGCCGAGGCCTCCCAGAAGTCGTCGAGCTTGGTGGCGTCCTGCCGGTCGATCCGGCGGGAGATCGCCCACAGCTCGACGGGCTCGTCGCCCTCGTTGCGGTGAGAGCGGGGGGTGGCCGGCGCGACCCGGACGGCCGACCCGGCCACGACCTGCTCGATCGTGTCGCCGAAGCGCATCGTCAGCGTCCCGCGCGTGACGAGGTAGAGCTCCTCGACCTCGTCGTGGACGTGGCCGGTCCCCTGCTCGAAGTCCGAGTGGGGCGGGACCCGGATCAGCGTGGCGGCGAGCTGCTCGCACCCGAGCGCGCCGGTCAGGCGGCGGAACTCGCCCGGGACGTCGGTGCCCGCGTAGGCATCGTCGACCTCGTCGGGGTCCACGATGGCGTAGTCGGCGCCCGCCCCGCCGGTCACCGCCCGCCGCCGTGCCGGCGCGCGGCGGCCTTCGCGGTGAACACGCTCGTGAGCGGCGCCGCGGCGGCGTCGCGGGTGCTGAGCGGCGCCAGCTTGTAGCGCTGCTCGATCGTCGAGAGGACCGACGTCGTGTCATGGGACGTGTGGTCGACGACGAAGTCGCCGCGCAGGCCCGGCGCGAGCACCAGCGCCGGGATCCGCGTGCCCGGGCCGGACTGGTCGCTGGGGCCCGTGGGCCCACCGGACTGGCCCGGGGGCGGCACGTGGTCCCACTGCCCGCCGAACTCGTCGTAGGTCACGATGATCATGGTGTCCTTGGCGCAGCGGCCGGACCGGATCGCCTTCAGGAGGTCGACGAGGTGGTCGGAGCCGTTGGCCTCGCTCGCGTATCCAGGATGCTCGTTCTCGGCGCCGGCCGGCTTGACGAACGAGACCGGCTTGAGCCGGCACTCACGGTCCGAGCCGTTGGCGAGGCTCAGGAGCTCCTGCTCGTCGCGGAGGTGGTCGCGGCGCGCGGCCGTGCCCGGCGCGAAGCTCTTGAAGTAGTTCAACGGCTGGTGGTGGAACTGGAAGAGCTTGTCGGGGCAGTTGGGGTAGACGGCGGTGCTGAGCGCCGACGGGTCCGAGCAGCTCGGCCCGTTGCCGTTGGTCCAGCCCGGGGCCCCCACGTCGCCGTCGGCGTTGGACCAGCCGCCCGAGTACCAGGCCCAGTCGACGCCCTTGGCACTCAGCCGGTCGCCGATCGTCGGGTTGGTCAGTGGCGGCAGGCGGCGCGCGTCGGCGGTGCCGGGCGCGAACGGCTGGTACCAGGGCTGGCTCGTGTTGACGGCGTAGTCGCCGCAGAGCAGGCCGGGCTTGGCCAAGCCGGTGCACTGCGCGGTCAGCTGCGCGTCCTTGACGTCGCCCGCCGGCGTGTAGAGGTCGGTCTTTGCCGGCATGCCGTTGACGTCGACCTTGGAGTGGAGGTCGTTGGCGCTGCCGTCCTGCAGCGCGCCGGCGAACACCGGCGTCGCGGCGGCCACCAGCCACTGGTGATTGAGGAACGACCCGCCGAACGCGGCCTGGAAGAAGTTGTCGGCGATCGCGTAGGACGGATGGCCCGGCCGATGCAGGTAGCGGTAGATCGGCAGCGAGCGCGTGTCGTAGTAGCCCTGGGTCAGGCCGTCGGCGTCGCTCGCGGTCGTGTAGCGGTCCTGCCGGCCGCCGTCGAGCTGGTACTGCTCGTTGTAGAAGCGGTGCACCAGGTCGCGCGTGCAGCCGCCGGGCTGGCCGGCGCCCTTCTTGACGCCGTTGGCGGCGAAGACGCC